>NZ_FR890787.1:40934-84685 GCF_000435935.1 Ruminococcus sp. CAG:57
CGATTACCTGTGCAGGTGAATTGTAGTTCACCACTATGGCAGGCTCTCTGTGAGATGTGTGGTCAAGCTTATCCTTGACCGCTTCTGCTACCTCATAGCCCTGTGCTTTCATTGTAGGCTTGCCCATAACGATAGACTTGCTGTTAAGCTCCTGCGGCTTTATGACCATCACATTGTCAGACTTTAGTGTTATGTCAAACTGAAAATCAGCCGAGTCGCAATACTGACCAATGCCTATAACCGTCACCTTTGCAGTTCCAATGTTCACGTTGTCAGAGTAAACTGTTCTGTAATCAACGTCAGGAATAAGCGTTTCTCCGTCTACAAAAACGTCAAATATCTGCGTTCTCTCCTTGCCAGTGTATGACATAGAGCCACGCATATTTGTGGTACAACCCCGAATAGTGAGCTTTGTTTTTATGCTCATATCCGCACTGTCGCTTCCCTCTTGGACACTGTCAACAGTGTCAAGAAAAGCTTTCACTTTATAAACATATCTTGTTTTTGGAACAAGTCCATAGTCTGTAAATGAAGTGCCGTCTGTTACAGTTGCTATCTGCTCAAACTCTGCGTCCTCAGCGTCGGTCTTTCTGTAAACATAATAGCCGTCAGCCTGCGACACCTCGTCCCATGTTAAAGTGAGCTTATCAGAGCAGATATCCTGCGACTTTACGTTATCAGGTGCGTTCAGAAGCACTGCCGCACTGCCTGTGACGTAAACATCGCCCTTGCTGTTGTCAGCAAAGCTGTTTCCGCTTATTTTAACCTGAGATTTCTTATTAGCTTTTATTCCGTAGCCTTTATTTTTATTGCAGGTGTTGTTGAAAAACTCCACAGAAGCGCTGTTGTCAGCCATAAAACCGCTAAGACCGTTTTCTTCAAGGATATTGTCAGAAGCCTTACCGCTTCCGCCAGTGAATATAAGTCCGTGATTTTTAGACTTCTTAACAGTGTTTTTTCTCACATCTGCCTTAGATTCTTTGGTTATCTTTATGCCGTTGGAGTCTGCTGAGGTTATAGTATTGCCTGATATGGTATTTTTATCAGAACCGCCTGAAACATAAACTCCCGACACGCCCGGCTTTTTAATGGTATTTGAGCTTACCTCATTGCCTGAACCACCGCTTATATAAACGCTGTTCTGCTTTGTGCCTGTAAGCTTATTTTTGGTCACAGTCACCTGTGACGATTCGCTGAGCCATATAAGATCCATGGAATAATTATATCTGTCATAGTCATAGCTTATATCGTTAGAACCTATGAAAATTCCCGAAACGTCCGTGAGCCTTACTGCCGAACCAGCTGTTTTTATAGTGTTGTCTACTATCTTCACGCCCTTTACAGTGTAATTGTAATCAGGGTGTGAGTATGACTTTTCAAGCTTCTTGCCGAATATCTGGATAGCATACGGCTGGGGATAATAATATGTACCCACAACGGTTATGTCGTTGTTTCTTATTATGGTATTGGCATTATCGTCAAGACGATCCTTTATACCTGCATATCCTGAATTAGGCACATGGAAATTTGCATTTTCATAATCGGTCATGTACTTGAAATCTATGGCACAGCCAACGTTTTTCATAGTATTGTTTTCGATTATACATTTTTTATGATTAATAAGTACGATAGCTGTTCCGCTCATATTATAAAATGAGTTGCCTGATATAAGTGTATTAGTATAATATACACCAAGACAAGCTGAATGTGAGCCAAGACCTCTTATAAGGTCATGGAATTTGTTGTTCTTTATTACAGCATTGTCGCAAGGGGTATCATCAAAAGGCTCATACGCCGGGAAAACATCACTGTTACTTATGGTATCCAGCTGTATAGCCTCTTTCTGAAATGTTCCCGTATAACCATGAAAATCGCAATCCTCGATAGTGATGCCCTTTACACCGCCTATCTCAACATGATGACCATTGTAATTGTTTTTTATCTCAACGTTCTTTATCCAAAGGTTTTTCATGTGACCAAATCTCATATTAGAAAATGGTCTTGAAGTAGACGAAGGGTTGCCGTCCCAACAGCCGCCCTCGATAACGATATTTCTCTCGCTGCCATATCCGCCTGCACCGTTTGCCTGAGCGTTCTTTATCATACAGCCCTTGTCAAAATTTCTGACAATAGTCGCTCCGTCCTCAAGATACAGCCAAGTGTTTGAATATATCTCCAAAAGCTTGTCTATCCTGTATTTTCCTTTCGGCACAACGACCTTTATCTGCACAGAGTTGGAGCCGTTGTCAATGGCATAGTCAAGGGCTTTCTGTATCGCCTTTGAGGAGTCTTTCTTTCCCTTTTTGTCTGCGCCGAAGTCAACAACATTCACTTCAAGCGCTCCCGAATATCCGCTTATTTCCGCTCCACTGGCTTTTGTGCCGGTGATAGTGGAATAATCATAAGCAAAGCACCTTACTGTCATAAGCATAATGGCGAATAAACACGCCGCTGCAGAGGCAATAAAGGTGCGAGTTATCTTTGTCAATTCTCATCTGTCCTTTCGTTGTCTTAGGGTTATCGCTGCTCTCTTTTTGTTCTTTTTATCTTTTTAGCAGAACATATTTTACACATATTCAATTATACCAAATCATGCCCCGTTTGTCAACCGAAAAACGTCAAAAAGACGAAAGCAATAACTCACAAAGTCAACGCATGATACTTGTGCGTTATCACAACAAAAAAACTGCGGTAAAAAATTTCACCGCAGTTTTTAACAAATATGCCTTTTTATCCTAGCGCCACATCAAGTATCATCATAAGCAAGAAGCCTAGCATTACGCCAACTGTTCCCATGTGACCTTCCCCCAGATGTGCTTCGGGGATAAGCTCCTCCACCACCACATAGAGCATTGCTCCTGCGGCAAAGGCAAGAAGCCACGGAAGAAGCGGTTGGATAGCACCTGCGGCAAGAACGGTGAGAAGTCCGAAAACAGGCTCAACAATTCCTGAAAGAGTGCCAAGGCCGAATGCTTTCGCCCTGCCCATGCCCGATTGCCTCAGCGGCAGTGCGATAGCCGCCCCCTCCGGAAAGTTCTGTATTCCCATGCCTATGGCAAGTGCGATAGCAGAAGCCAGCAGTACCGAGCTGTCATTATGTGCCGCCAGTGCAAAGGCAAGACCTACTGCCATGCCCTCCGGGATATTGTGCAGTGTGATAGCGAAAATAAGCATTCCCGAACGCTTTAGCCCCCTGCGGACGCCCTCTTCCCTTTCAGGCTCAGGTAAAAAATAAGGCATTGCCTTGTCAAGCCCCATAAGAAACAGCACGCCTAGCGCAAAGCCGCCTGCGGCAGGTATCCAGCCTATCCTGCCGAGAGCTTCCGCCTCGTTTATGGCAGGGATAAGCAAGCTCCACACGCTTGCGGCTATCATAACGCCTGCGGCAAAGCCTAAAAAGGCTTTCTGCACCTTTTCGCTCTGCCCCTCTTTTCTCATGAAAAAGACCACAGCCGCACCTAACGTCGTCATAGAGAATGTAAAGCCCGTGCCTGCCGCAGCCCAAAGTAGACCATTCATACTATTATGTTTCCTTTCAGACAGTATTATGTCAGATACAATGACATATCTTAGTCTATGAAAAGCCTTTACGCTGTGTGAAAAAGCCTCTGACGACAAAATACATTAAATTTGTCTGAGATTTTCAGAATATGACCCGTCCCAAGTGAATATAATGTTCTCAGCAGGGCATTACAAGCCCTTTACGATCGTATGATCAGTTTATTTTTAGGAGGAAACAGACAAGATGAACACTATGGATCTTAAGCTTAACAGAGAGATGCTGTCAATGACACGGACTATCCTTGACGCCTCCTGCGAGCAGGCTGTGGAAAAGGATTTTCTGCTGCCCGACTATTATCCCGATATTTTCAGGGTACTAAAATGCGTTATCATGCCAACAGTACAGAGCCATTCCATAAACGGCGGAAAGCTCAGCTTTGACATGGCAGTGCTCATAAGAGTGCTTTACATCAGCCAGAACGACAAGCGGATAAACTGCATCGAGCAGAAAATGAACTACACAAAGTCTTTCGACCTGCAAGGGGATTGCGGTGACCCTATGATATGGCTCACGCCAAAATGCGATTATGTCAACTGCCGTGTGGTAAATCAGCGCAGACTTGATATCAGGGGGGCTGTGACTATCCACGCAAAGGTAACGGGCGAAGTAACTGTGCCTATAGTCACAGACGCATTCGGCTGCGGCATTCAGCTAAAAAAGGCGGCTGTTACATACCCAGCAAAACGTCTTACCGCTGCAAAACGTATCACACTAATAGAGGAATTGCAGCTTTCTGCGGCAAAAGCCCCTGTTGGCACTATCCTGCGGACAGATTGCCGCATTATCCCACAGGAACACAAGATGATAGCAGGCAAGCTTGTGACAAAGGGCGACGCTGAGATAATGATGCTTTACTCCTGCGTAACTACCGATGGAGAAGAAACAGCCGAAACAATGCGGTTTACTCTGCCGTTCTCACAGATAATCGACATAGACGGCATTGACGATACTTTCACCGCAGACGTGAGGATAACCCCTGCGGGGTGTGATATCATACCGAAATCTGACGATTCTGGCACACTTGAATGTGAGCTTGTGCTTCTTGTGAACTGCGTTGCCAAAAAGATTTCCACCTGTGAGATCGTCACAGACGCATACTCCACCTGCTTTGAGTGCGAGGCTGAAAGGTGTGAAAGCAAACTTGACAGCGAAAGCATAAAGTTATCTGACAGCCACAGTGTTACTGCAAAGCTTTCCTGCCAGGAGGGTGAGATACGCTGTGTTCACGACAGTTGGGCGACCCTTTCCAATGTGACATCAAGGCTTGACGAGGAAAAGAAAGCCTTTATCATTTCAGGAAGCGTGACGTTCTGTATTATCGGCAGGAACGAGGACGGCACTCCCCTTTATCTTGAAAACGATTCGCCTTTTGAGCATGAGATACCCATTCCGGAGAATGTCAATGGTGAGATATCCATATCCCCTGACCTGTGCATAGAAAACTGCACATACTATCTTGCAGACGAAACAACAGCGGAGCTTAAAGCCGATATCAAGATAGGCGGAGAAATGACTATTCAACAGACAGGGACTATGATATCAGAGCTTAGGGTACTCACAGATAAGCCGAAAGAGAAAAATGACAAATACGCTCTGAAAATATGCTACTGCAATGAGAGCGACGATATCTGGGAGATAGCGAAAAAGTATTCAACTTCCATAACCGCCATACTTGAAGAAAACGAGCTTACCGACGATAAAATATCAAAACAGGGAATGTTGCTTATCCCATTAATGAACTAGGAGGACAGACACATGAAAAACGATATTTACACCGACATTGCCACACGGACGGGGGGCGATATCTATATAGGCGTGGTAGGTCCTGTCCGCACGGGAAAATCCACCTTTATAAAGCAGTTCATGGAGCAGTTCGTTATACCGAACATTGAAAGCGACTACCGCAAGGAGCGTGCCATTGACGAGCTGCCCCAGTCCTCCGCAGGCAAGACTATCATGACCACTGAGCCTAAGTTCATTCCTGAGGAGGCTGTAAACATCACCCTAGAGGGCGGAGCAAGCTTCAACGTGCGAATGATAGACTGTGTGGGCTACATAATCCCAAGCGCCATAGGCTACATTGAGAATGAAGCCCCGAGAATGGTGGTCACACCGTGGTTTGACACGGAAGTGCCTTTCAACATGGCGGCTGAGGTGGGAACGCAAAAGGTCATAACAGAACATTCCACCATAGGTCTTGTGGTGACGACAGACGGCAGTATCACCGACCTTCCACGAGAAGAATACGAGGAATGTGAGGAGCGTATAATCGACGAGCTGAAGCAGATAGGCAAGCCGTTTGTGGTGCTTATGAACACCACTGAGCCTTACTCTCAGCAGACAAAAGACCTTTGCGAACAGCTTTCCGACAAATATGGCACTACAGTTATGCCTATAAACTGTTTGGAGCTTTCGGAAAAAGAGATAAAAGAGATACTTACGCTTCTGCTATACTCTTTCCCTGTGAAAGAGATAAACATCTCAATGCCCTCATGGATAAACTCTCTTGACAAGGGTCACTGGCTGAAAGAAGCGGTTTTCGGACATATCAAGGAAGCGGCTTCAGCCGTGACAAATCTTCGTGACATTTCAGACTGTGCCGAAAAGATATGCTGCTGTGAGCAGGTGTCCTCAGGCTCGGTGGCTGAGATAGACCTTGGAAAAGGCTCGGCTGTCATAAAGGTGGAACTTGACCCTGCGCTGTTTTTCAGGATAATAGGCGAAGCCACAGGGCTTGAGATAAAGGACGAAAACGACCTTATGCCGAGAATTTTGGAACTTGTGAAGATAAAAGAACGTTTCTCGAAATTCAGCTCTGCCCTTGATGAAATGGAGAAAACAGGCTACGGAATAGTTATGCCTGAAATGAACGAGCTGACCCTTGATGAGCCTGAGATAATAAAGCAGGGTGGAAAATACGGTGTAAGGCTCAAAGCCGCCGCACCAGCTATTCACCTGCTGAAAACCACTATCAACACCGAGGTAGCACCTATCGTCGGCTCGGAAAAGCAATCTGAGGAGCTTGTGCTTTATATGCTCAACGATTTTGAGGAATCGCCTGAAAAGATATGGGAGTCAAACATTTTCGGCAAGTCACTCCACGAGCTTGTGAGCGAGGGTCTGCACACAAAGCTTTCAAAGCTTCCTGAGGACGCACGCATGAAGATAAAGGAAACTATCGAGCGCATGATAAACGAGGGCTGTTCGGGACTTATCTGTTTTATTCTCTAAGAGTTTCATAAATGAAAATAAACTGATCCACCAAAAAAAGCGTTACACTGTGAAAAGTGCAACGCTTTTTATCTTGTATAAAGTGTTAATTTACTCCCTCTGCAAAGCTGATCGGCACACCGAAAAGCACGCCTGCATTAGGCTGTGAAAGGTCGCCTGTAACATCAGTTATCGCCTTTCTTGCAACATCTACCTGATCGTCTGCAACGGCAACGAAAATTGTCTTGCCCTTTTGTGCAGCATCCTCGCCGCTGAGAATAGATCTCAGAACGCCGATCATAGGCAGATTATCCATTGTAGAAATAGATTTCGCCATTCCCACGCTGTCAATGACCGTTCCTCCTCTTATGCCTGCCTGTGCCAGCGAACGCATGATTTCGTCTACTAACTCGATTCTCTTGATAACCAAAAACAATAACTGCATTTTGATCCGTCCTTTCATCTCTTATTTCCTGAATGACGCAGCCACCCAGTCTTCTTTTTCTCTTATCTCAATAAGCTCAAAGCCCTCTGCTTTAAGCCTGTCAAGCACCTCATCTTTTCTCTGGTCGATTATACCTGAAACTATGAGCGTTCCGCCGTCTTTGATAAATCCGCCGAAAATCCCGCTCATGCCTATAAGAACATCTGCCACGATATTTGCACAAAGCAGGTCATAGCCTGTGCCTATCTGCTCCACCAGAGCCTTATCGTCTATGATATTTCCGCAGTAAGCTGTATACTTTTCTGCGCTTATATGGTTTTTCTCTGCATTTTCCTTTGCTATCTTAACAGAATTTTCGTCAACGTCCACCGCTGTTGCACTTTCAGCACCAAGGAGCAATGCGCCGATAGAAAGTATTCCGCTTCCGCACCCAAGGTCAAGTATCCTGTCGCCCTCATGGAGATTTTTCTCCACAAGCTCCAGACAAAGCTGGGTTGTGTTATGCTGACCTGTGCCGAAAGATGAGGCAGGGTCTATTTCCAGTATCTTTCTCTTTTCACCCTCAGCGACCTTTTCCCATGACGGCTTTATAAGAAGCTTTTCGCCAACGCAAAGGGGCTTGAAATACTGCTTCCAGTTGTTCGCCCAGTCCTCTTCCTTAACGTTTTTAAGCTCATATTCAAGCCTGCCGAACTCATTGTTCACGTCACGCTTTTTGAGCGCTTTAAGCTCCAGCTTCATAGCTTCAAGATTTTCAAGACCCTGAGCGTTCTCAGGGAGATAAACTGTCACCGTAGTTTCACAGTTTTTTAGTCCCATAAGGTCATCATCTATATAATCCCAGTTGCCGTCCTTATCATCAAGAAAGTCCTGAAAATCCTTTGCGTCCTTGATAACAAAGCCGTTTATACCCATTCCAAGCAGACTTCCCGTTACTGCTTCGATGCCTTCTGTTGTGGTATATATATCCATTTCAACCCAATTCATAATATCAATTCCTTTCGATAATATCTTATTATAACACATTTTTGCGATTTTGTAAAGCTTTTTGACTATGATTTATTATACAAAATTAAATATTGATAATTGTATACACTTATCAAATATCAACTATAACAAGAGTAAACAAAAAGCTTCCCGTCAAAAAACGAAAAGCTTTCATGATCATTTTTTCTTATCGTAAGCGTCAAAGGCTTCCTCAACAGTGCCGTCCACCTGCACCTTGCCGTCTTTTAGGAATATCGCCCTTGTACAAGTTTCCTCGATAGCCTTGCGTGAGTGGGAAACGAACAGTACCGTTACACCAGTGGAGATAACATCATTTATCTTGTCACGGCACTTCTTCTGAAAGTCTGCGTCGCCAACGCTCAGTGCCTCGTCAACAACGAGGATATCAGGCTTGATATTTATATTGATAGCAAAGCCAAGACGCATTTTCATTCCGCTTGAATATGTTCTTACAGGTTGGTCGATATACTCTCCAAGATCTGCAAAATCAATTATATCCTGCTCTATCTCCTTTATCTGATCGTCATTAAGACCGAGTAGATAGCCCTTTAGATAGATATTTTCCATACCCGTCATATCCAGTGAAAAGCCTGCTGTAAGCTCAAGCAATGCGGCAACCTTTCCTCTTACAGTGATAGTGCCACTGTTTGGAAAGCTTACGCCTGTTATCATTTTCAGAATGGTCGATTTTCCTGCACCGTTCTTTCCGATAATTCCCACAGACTCGCCTGGGTATATCTTGAAGCTCACGCCTTTAAGGGCAGGGTGCTTCTTTACTCCCCTGTTTTTTGTGAAAATAGCCTTAAAGCGTGCCTTTTCGTTTTTATATAAAAAGTATTCTTTTTTTACGTCCAAAAATTCAATAATTGGCTCAGTCGCTTGATTTTCCATTTAAAAGTCAGTTCCTTTCAGCCTTTGTTACAGAACGTCAGGAAGTATCTTCCTGAACTTCTTATAGGTGTGCGCTCCGAGGAATATCATAAAGATAAACTCCGCATAGAACACCATAGTTTCGGTGGTATAGTTAGAATCAAAAATAAACGTGTCTGTAAGAAAGCTCTTTCTATAGCCGTTTACAAAATAGTTTATAGGGTTGAAATACATGAGCTTTCTCAGCCACAAAGGTGAGATATCATATGTGTTCCAGAATATACCTGAAAGCCAGAAAAGTCCTGTTATAACAGAGTTTATAAGGTTTTCAAAATCCTTGCTGAACGCACTGAGAGGAGCAGTCATCCACGAAAGCACAAGGAAGAAAAAATACATCATCAGCGCATAATAGATAAACTGAAGATTGTAAATACTCGGTCCAAAGCCCAGACACAGCAACACCACATACATTATAGCACACAGCAAAATGTGGATATAAAGTCCCGAAAGTGAGGTAAAGGTCATGATATTTGAAACAGGGAAGGACAGCTTTGTTACAAACTGCTTGTTGCTTCTTATTGACCTCGATCCTCCAACGATACATTCTGAAATATAAAACCACGGCACATAGCCGGTGAGCATGAAAACGAACTGAGTATACTTTCCGTTAATGAAATGCACTCCACCGTTTCTTTTTAAACCTATCTCAAAGGCGAACCACAGTATAAAAAGGGTAAAGGTCGGCTTTATAAGCGCCCAAATCGGACCTAACGCCGCGCCCTTATACTTCTTTTTCAGCTCGTTCACCGACAACATTCTTATCTGTCTGAGCTTTCCCTTATGCTCTTTCAATATCTGGGTAAGCCCGAACCAATCAAACTTTTTTCCTTCTATTTTTATCATCTCCGTCAAAAACGCTCTTTTTCCAAAGCGCTGTCGATTATTCTTTCCGTTGACCTGCCGTCGCAGGCAGACATATATTTTTCTGTGAAACGCTCCACGCCCTCACGGTCAAAGCTCTTTTCACTGTCAAGCACAGCTTGTGCAAGCTTCTCTCCCTCCGTCACCAAAGGCGCAGGCATATCTATTTTATAATCAAGATAAAAGCTCCTGCCCTTGCTGTAGCTCTCAATATCAGGGGCAAATATCACCCACGGCTTTTTATACAGTGCATACTCGAACACAAGCGACGAATAGTCCGTCACAAGCACATCTGCCACAGGCATGAGCCTGTTTGTAGCAATATCGCAGTTAGTCAGCCCGCTGTGAAGTCTGGGGTGCATTTTTATAATGACTTTCCAAGCCTCCCCAAGCTTTTTTTCAAGCTCTGCGGCATACTCCTCGCCCACGCAATGACAATCCAAAGCATTCCCCCTGAACGTCGGCGCATAAAGCACTATCTTCTTGCCCTTATAGTCGGGATATCTCTCAAAAAACTCACGTCTGCACTGCTCGTTGTAGCTTTCATCAAAGAACACGTCCGTACGGCTGACGCCAAGGGGCTTTACGATATCTTCTTTCAGCCTGAACGCAGACACAAAAGCCTTTACGCACTCTTTACTGCTCACAGTGATAAGGTCAAAATTCCTTGTAACAGAGCCTTTGAAATGGGAAGATATATCCTCCTCGCTGTCATAGCCGAACTTTTTCAATGCTCCGCAGGAATGCCAAAGCTGAATCACTGTCGTTTCCTCACGCTTTTTGCAGGAAGTCACAGGCACAAAATAGTTGCATATGAACACAGCCCTTGCATTTGCGTAAGCTTTCATAAAGCTCATCATATATTTAAGCCCCGAGACCATTCCACAGCTTGAAAGGTCGCAGTACATCTCCCTGACCTTATAGCCACGGCTTTGAAGCTCCGCTTTTATAAGCTCCATGCTCTCAGGAGTAGAAACGCTGTTAAGGTCTGCAAGGATAACGAGCTTTTTGTCTATATCCTTTTTCTTTGACAACTTGTAGCACAGCGGCAAAAGCGTTTTTTGCAGTGCTGATTTTATGTGCTGTCTTATTATACGTTTGCGGCTCTCCATTATCCCCTAAGAAACCTCTTATATATCTTGCCTGTCAGCGATTTCGGCATTATGAAAATGAAAAACTGAAAAGTGCATGGAACAATAAAGTCCCACAGATTTGAATATCCCATACGGAATATCTTCCACCTGACATTCACAAAGGACTTTGTGTTCGCCCAGTTTCTTCTTCTCTCATAATTGTTCGCCGTAACTCTGTACATCACAAGCGTTTTGTCAAGATTTATTCCCCTTGCGCCGTCCGCAAGCATTTTCACCACGAACTCATAGTCCTCACAGCGTTTTATATTGCTGTAACCTCCCACGCTCAAAGCACGGGATTTCTTATAAACAAGGGTCTGATTATTGAACGGATTTCTCCGCCTTGCATATTTGTGTATTTCTTTATTGGTCAATGGCGTTTTCTTTGTGGCTATCACTTCGCCCGTCTGACTGTCGAACTCGTCTATATAAGCCCCAAGCATATCTATCTCAGGGTGCTTCGCCAAAGCATAAAGCGACCTTTCACAGCGGTCAGGCTTAGCGATATCGTCAGAGTCCATTTTGACTATATACTCATTTTTGCAGGCGTCTATACCTCTGTTAGCGCATCTTCCTGTGCCAACATTCTCCTTGAGCCTTATGGGGTGAAAGCACTCGTAATTCTCCTCATAGTAGTCTACTACCTCGTCAAGCTCTTTTGTGAGCTTTCCATCGCACACAAGCACAAAATCGTTCGTCACATAGGTCTGTGACAGCATACTCTCGATACTTGCCCTGAGATGTTCAGGCTTCTCTCCTGCATAAACAGACATAAGCACGCTGTATTCAGGCAACTCCACATTTTTCACTACCATAGCGCACCGTCCTTTTTTCATTCTGTCAAAATTATCCCCACAAATCTGTAAGCTATTCCATTATACCATTAAAACCGCTGTTTGTCAACGCAGGCGGGGCTGTTAAAACAACACAAAAAGGGCGGCATTTTACTGCCGTCCTTTGTATCATGACCTTATCCGTCACTTTATGACCTTAGCGCATATCTTTTCATAATTGTCTATCTTATAGTTGAGTCTGTCGATAGTCGCAGCTATCTCAGCCTGCTTTTCAAGGAGATCTTTTCTCTGCTCGATAAGCAGATTTTTTCTTGCCTCGATAGTGCTGTCGCCCTGCTGATACAAAGCAACATACTCGATAAGGGCCTCTATTTGCAGACCTGCGCCTCTCATGCACTTTATGAACTCTATCCAATTGCATGAACTTTCATCATAGTCCCTAAGACCGCTTCTCGTTCTCGGCACAGGCGGAATAAGTCCTATACGCTCATAGTATCTCAGTGTATCGGGTGTAAGCCCATATTTCTCACTAACTTCAGAAATAGTCATAGCTTTACCTCTCTATTAAAGTGCATTATACTGCTCGTCTGAAACAGGCTCGCACCACTCGTTCGATGCGCCCTCGGCAGGTATCTCAAGAGCAACGTGCGTGAACCACTCGTCCTTTGTTGCACCGTGCCAATGCTTTATCTCCGGAGCAATGTAAACAACATCACCAGGGTGTAGCTTTCTTGCAGGCTGACCCCATTCCTGATACCAGCCCTCGCCATCTGTACAAAGAAGTATCTGTCCGCCCTTGTGGTGGATATGCCAGTTATTTCTGCACTTTGGCTCAAAGGTAACGTTGAACACGCCTACGCCCTTGACATTCAGCGGTTTAAGATAGCTGTTACCTATAAAATACTGAGCAAAGTTCACATTAGGCTCGCCAAGACCGAAAAGTGAATCTGAGCAGCCGTCCTTTTCCTCAGCATACGCTTCCCTTACCATTGGAAAGACAGCCCAAGCGTTAGGCCAGCCAACATAGAATGCAGCGTGAGTGATGATCTCCACCATTTCAGTCTTTGTTACTCCGTGATTTTTAGCATTCTCGATATGATATTTGATAGAATTGTCTGTAATGCCCTTTGCCATAAGAGCTGTTACCGTAACGATACAACGGTCTCTCAGTGAGAGCTTGTCCTCTCTTGACCATACCTCGCCGAAAAGAACGTCATCATTAAGCTCTGCAAATTTAGGAGCAAGGTCGCCAAGACTATTTCTGCCTGCTGTCTGTTTTACTGCCATGGTAATTACCTCCTAGAGTTTTATTTATTGATTACATTTTACCACCTGGAGTTAGCTCCAAGTCAAGACCTTTTCTATAAAATCGTCGATATGCACAAATCGTCATGCAAAATTTGTTATCACCGACAATAGCTTAATGCTAGTCCGACACATTAAGAAAATCTTATGAAACAGTTAAGCTAATACTCGTGCGAAAGCTTCTTTAGTATGGTATCATTGATACAGTAAAAGCAAAGGAGCGGTCATTATGACAAATAAAAACAAAAAGCATATCGTAATTGCCACTGCAATTATTATTTTGGTTGTGGCATTGCTTATATACAGATATTACATTCCTGATATGAAGCCCAAGAAGCAATCCACACCTGCATCAGTGGAATACACCTATGACGACAGCGTGACTTCATCTCAGCTTGCAGAGTATAAAGCCCGGCAGGACTGGCAGCTCACATTGGTGAACAATGACACGCCTATATGCGAGAATTGCTCAGTGATACTCACCGCCCTTGACAATGGTCAGGCAGTGGACTGCCGCATTTACCCACAGCTTCAGAAAATGTTTGATGACGCACGCTCGCAGGGGATATATCCAACTATCACATCATCGTTCCGCACCGCAGAGGATCAGCAGGACATACTTAAGAGCAAATATGAACACTATCAGAAAATAGGCTACAGCGACAAAAAGGCGAAAGCCTATGCGGAAGAATGGGTGGCAATGCCCGGCACAAGCGAACACGAGCTTGGTCTGTGTGTCGATATCGCAAGCGGTGACAGCAGAGTTACAAATCAGGAAGTATGGGATTGGCTCGCCAAAAACAGCTACAAATATGGCTTTATAGAGCGTTACACAGCCGAAAAGCAAGATATTACCGGTATTATTCCAGAAGAATGGCACTACAGATATGTTGGCGAAAAGGCGGCAAAGGAAATGTATGAAAATAACCTCTGCCTTGAAGAATATTTACAGAATGTGTCATAAAAATGAAATTATGTACCCATTGTTTGATATGTAATACTGCGGGCGAACGCTGTTCGCCCCTACCACTTATTGATATGCGATTTTATGTATGGGCGACCTGAGGTCGCCCACTAATTATTTTCTTTGCAACATTCACAGCGCTGTATCACCCACCGATACAGTGCTTTTATTTTGCAAACTGATTTTTGAGTATCCCAAGCATATCCTTTGCCTGCTTTTCAAGCTGCGACCTGAGATAATAGACACCGAAAGATATCTCTTTCACGCCTTTTATTGGTATCGCTTTTAGCGGACCTTTGTAAGCGTCCTCTATGGCGGGGAAAATCATAAACCCCAGCCCCGCTTCCGCCATTGCAACTGCGCTTTCATAATCTCCACAGAATATTATCTTATCCACCTTGCCGTTCGCAAGTATCCTGTGCTGCAAGGCAAATATCTCGTCAGGACAGGTGTGGCGCTCTATAAAAATAGGTCTGCCTGAGATATCGTCCACATCAAGGCTATCCGCCTTTGCAAGAGGGTGATCTTTCTGGCAAAGGCACATAAACTGACAGCGGCAAAGCTCCACATAGTCAAAAGGCTGTTTATGAGGACTTTTAAATGACAGAAGAAGCTGTATCTTCTGATCTTTGAGCTGATTGTCTATAGACTTGAACGGAGTAAGATCTATATACGGCAAAAGATCATCATAAAGCCTGGACATTTCTCTTAGGGCAGGAGTCAAAACGTTCAGCTCCGCCTGATTGTGACAGCCTATGCTTATCCTCACAGGTTCGTCCTCAAGCTTTTCTGACAGCCTGAATTTTGCTGAGCCTGCTATTTTAAGTATCTGCTCTGCGTCTGAAATAAACATTATACCCTCTCTTGTGAGCGAAACGCTCTTGCTCGTTCGCACGAAAAGCTTCACCCCTAGTTCGTCCTCCAAAGAACCTATCTGGTGGCTCACCGCAGGCTGAGTGATGCTCACAGATTCCGCCGCCTTGGAAAAGTTAAGATACTGCGCCACAGCCAAAAAGCACTCCAATTGTACAGTATTCACAAAAACCGCCCCTTTATGTTTGTTTATTTCCGCAAATTGTTTCGTTTGGTAAACAATTCTTAATAAAAATTAAATTTGATAGCAATCTATAAAATTCTTTTATTAATTATAACATATTTGTATTTCACTTTCAAGTAAAAATGTGATATTATTAATTAAAGCAAAATGTTAGGCGCAAAAATGTAAGGAGGCGAACAATTTGGCGGATAACAGAAAAAAGAACATCCTGCGGTATTCCAAATACATTCATCTGAAAATAGAATGCGAGATAAACACCATGCTCGCAGGCAAGGGTATAACCGCCGCTCAGAGCCATGTGCTTATGTACATAATGGAACATAATGGCGAGCCTGTTTTCTCAACAGCGATACACCACGATCTGAATATTTCCCGTGCGACGGTATCAGGGCTTATAAAAAAGCTCCGTGCAGGAGGATATCTCTCCTATGAGGGCAGTGATGATGACGAGCGTCACAAGAAGATAATAGCAACCGAGAAAGCCTATACCCTCCAGCAGGACATTTGCGACTGTCTTAAAAAGATAGAAACAATGGCTTTCCGTAATTTCACAGATCAGGAGCTTGACGAAATGGAACGGCTCCAGAAAAAAATGATAGACAATACAATATAAAAATAAGCGAGAGGAGGGATCTGGCTTGAAAGAAATACTAGCACAGATCAAACAGTACAAGAAGGACTCCATTCTGACCCCTGTTTTCACAGCACTTGAGGTCTTTATGGAAATGCTTCTGCCTTTTATAATGGCGAAGATAATCGACGACGGCATTGAAAAGGGCAACATGACAAACGTTTATATTTTCGGTGGCGTAATGGTAGTGGCGGCAATGGTCAGCCTGCTTTCGGGCTTTCTTGCAGGAAAATATGCGGCTTCTGCTTCATCAGGCTTTGCCTGCAATCTTCGTGAAGCTATCTACCGCAAGGTGCAGACCTATTCGTTCTCAAACATCGACAAGTTCAGCACCGCAGGTCTTGTAACAAGAATGACAACTGACGTTACAAACGTTCAGAACGCATACCAAATGATAATCCGTATCGCAGTGAGAGCGCCGCTGATGCTCATCTGCTCAATGGCAATGTGCTTTGCAGTAAGCGGCTCAATGAGCACCATATTCCTTGCAGCTATCGTTCTTCTTGGCATAGTTCTTGGAATCATCGTTAAAAAGACGATGAAAGTTTTCACAGAGGCTTTCAAAAAGTATGACGAACTTAACGCAAGCATACAGGAAAACGTATCGGCTATCAGAGTTGTAAAGGCATATGTAAGAGAGGACTTCGAGCAGAAGAAATTCAAGAAAGCCTCAGGCAATCTCTATAAGATGTTCGTAAAGGCTGAGAGCCTTATCGCACTGAACAGCCCTGTTATGATGTTCGTTATCTACTCCTGCATAATGCTCATAAGCTGGCTTGGCGCAAAGAATGTTGTTGCAGGCACGATGAAAACAGGCGAGCTTTCATCTGTTTTCACATATGTTATCTCCGCCATGATGTCACTTATGATGCTCTCTACGATATTCGTTATGATATCAATGAGTACAGCAAGTATCAGACGTATCTCAGAGATACTCAAGGAAACACCTGATCTTCACAACGGTGAGAACCCGGCAAAGGATATGAAAGACGGCTCTGTTGACTTCAACAATGTAAGCTTCTCATACAAGCATGGAAGCGGAAAAATGGTGCTTAACAATATCGACCTGCACATCAAGTCTGGCGAAACTATCGGCATCATAGGCTCAACAGGCTGCGGAAAAACAAGCCTTGTAAATCTTATCAGCCGTCTTTATGACGTTGACGAAGGTTCTGTATGCGTTGGCGGCAAGGACGTAAGAGATTACGATATGGAATATCTGAGAGATCAGGTTTCTGTAGTATTGCAGAAAAACGTGCTTTTCTCAGGCACTATCCTTGACAACCTACGCTGGGGCAACGAAAACGCCACAGACGCCGAATGTATCGAAGCCTGTGAGGCTGCCTGCGTTGACGAGTTCATTGAACGCTTTCCTGAAAAGTATGAAACTTATATCGAGCAGGGCGGTACAAACGTATCAGGCGGACAGAAGCAGCGACTTTGTATTGCAAGAGCGCTTCTGAAAAAGCCAAAGGTTCTTATCCTTGACGACTCCACAAGCGCAGTAGACACTGCAACAGACGCAAAGATAAGAGCGGCATTCGCAAAGTCTATCCCAGGCACAACAAAGTTCATTATCGCACAGAGGATCTCAAGCGTCCAGGACGCCGACAGGATAATAGTTCTTGACGGTGGCAGAGTAAACGGCTTTGACACACACGAAAAGCTTGTTGAAACAAACGAGATATACCGTGAGATATATGAATCTCAGGTAAAGGGCGGCGGAGATTTCGACGTTCAGTCAGCAGGAAAGGAGGAAGCTTAAATGCCTAAGCCAATGAATAAAGAAATGGGCGGCAAGCCTAAAATGTCAGGCGACCAGATGAAAGTCCTCGGCAGAGTAATGAAATATATGCTCAAAAACTATAAATTCTCATTTATAATAGTTGTGGCGTGCATACTTATTCAGGCTGTCACCACACTTGCGGGAATGATGTTCATGCAGTCACTTGTTGATGACTACATCACACCGATGCTAAAGACCTCCAGCCATGATTTTTCACCTCTTGCAAAGGCTCTCGGCGGTCTTGCAGTAGTATACGTTGTGGGCATTGCGGCTTCATACGCATACAACAGGATAATGGTAAACATCGGTCAGGGTACGCTGAGAAACATAAGAGATGATCTGTTTCTCAACATGGAAACACTTCCTATCAAGTATTTTGACACACACCCGCATGGCGACATCATGTCAGTATACACAAATGACGTTGATACTCTCAGACAGTTTATCAGCCAGAGCATACCTCAGCTTATAAACTCTCTTGCAACACTTATATCCACCCTCGTTTCCATGATAATCCTCAACATTCCTCTTACCATACTCTCTATCGCAATGGCATTTGTAATGGTAAAGGTGACCAACGATCTCGCTTCAAAGTCAGGAGCGCACTTTGCGGCTCAGCAGCGTGACCTTGGCGCAGTTGACGGCTTTATCGAAGAAATGCTTGACGGACAGAAAGTAGTAAAAGTGTTCTGTCACGAGGATAAGGCAATAGAAGACTTTGTAAAGATAAATGACAAGCTGAGAGTCAGTGCAAACGAAGCTAACAAGTACGCAAACATCATGATGCCGATAAACGCAAATATCGGAAACCTCAGCTATGTGCTTTGTGCCATTGTGGGAGCTATCCTTGCCATAAACGGCTATGCAGGTCTTACCCTCGGCACTATCGTAACATTTGTATCCCTTAACAAGAACTTCACACAGCCTATCACACAGATAAGCCAGCAAATGGCATTCGTTGTTCAGGCTACCGCAGGCGCAAGCAGAGTGTTTGACCTCCTCGACCAGAAGCCTGAAACAGACGAGGGCTATGTTGAGTTCGTTAATGCAAAATACAACCAGAATGGTGAGCTTGAAGAATGCAAAGAGCGTACAGGCATATGGGCTTGGAAGCATCGTCATCAGGCTGACGGCACTGTTGACTACAAGAAAATGGAGGGCGAGGTCGTATTTGACGGTGTTGACTTCGGATATGACGACAGCAAGATAGTTCTTCATGACGTAAAGCTTTTTGCAAAGCCTGGTCAGAAGATAGCTTTTGTTGGCTCAACAGGCGCAGGAAAGACAACTATCACAAATCTTATCAATCGCTTTTATGACATTCAGGATGGCAAGATACGCTATGACGGAATAAACATTACAAAGATAAAGAAGCCTGCTCTGAGAAAAACTCTCGGCATAGTTTTGCAGGACACACACCTTTTCACAGGCACAGTAATGGAAAATATCCGCTACGGCAACCTTGACGCCACCGACGAGGAATGTATGGCAGCCGCAAGACTTGCAAACGCAAACGGCTTTATAGAAAGACTTCCTGACGGCTACAACACTGTTCTCACAGGCGACGGCTCAAACCTTTCACAGGGTCAGCGTCAGCTCATAGCCATTGCAAGAGCGGCAGTCGGCGATCCTCCTGTTCTTATCCTTGACGAGGCTACTTCTTCTATCGACACAAGAACAGAGAGTCTTGTTCAGGCTGGTATGGACGCTCTCATGCAGGGCAGAACAACATTCGTTATCGCCCACAGACTTTCAACTGTCAGAAACTCAGACTGCATAATGGTACTTGAGCAGGGCAGGATAATCGAGCGTGGCACACATGACGAGCTTATTGCCAAAAAGGGCAAGTATTATCAGCTCTACACAGGAAACTTCGCAGAAGAAACAGCATAAAAGGGGCTATTCCGCCCAAAGAAAAACGCCACGGAGAGAATATCTCCGTGGCGTTTTTGTGCAATAAAAATGCGGCTGACAAAAGCCAACCGCAATAAATCTTATTCTTCTTCCTCTTCGTCCTCATCGAAATCTTCTTCATCGATGCCCATTGGACGAGGCATATCATCTGTCATAGGCTCATCTGCTCTTCTGAAATATGAGTCGAAATCAAAACGTCCCATGCAGATACGCTCCCAGTATGGTTTACCCGGCTCAAGCACCATAACATTATGCTCATGAACTTCGATAACATCATAGATCTTGCCGTATGAATCCTTTACCTGATCGCCCTTTACAACATTGGTCATTATATTCACCTTCCTTGTCATATCTTGAATTATACCACATTATAAGAGCCTTGTCAATCGGCTTGGAAAATTTTTTGCCCTAAATACTTACCTTCTTCACAGCCGACCACTTGCCGTACACTTTGGTCTTGCCAATTGTCTTATAATCCCTTGCCTTGACGTAATATGTCTTTTTGCTTTTAAGACCTTTTATTGTGCCTTTGTTCTTTGAGTTTCCGCTGAGCCACAAGGACTTGCTGTTCTTAAAGCCGCTGTTGTCGGCATATGACACTTGATAGCCTGAATTTGAGCTGTGCTTTGCAAGAGTTACCGCTATCTTCTTTCCGCTCTTGTCGCCCTTGGCAGAAATGCTCTGTCCCTGTGGGTTTATCTTGAAAGTCTTTGTTATCTTACCTGTGTAGCTTCCCTTCCCTGTGACAGTCACCTTAGCAGTGCCTATGTCCTTGTTTGCGGAGTAGCTTACAGTATAGTCCCTGTCCTTTTTGAGGGTGACATTTCCGTCCTTTACAGTGACAGCAGGCTTCAGCGCCTTACCTGTCCACACCTGATCTGACACCTTGACAGACGCCTTCCCGACAGATCTTTTCGTTGCTGATCTTACCTTTATCTCAGCGGAATATCCGCCGTATACCCTTTTGCCTGACACAGTTTCATAACAGCGTACTTTGTAATAATAATCTGTGTTCGCCTTGAAAGATCCATCTGTAAACTTTCCTTTTGCAGTCGTCCCCACGGCAGAGTATTTTCCCTTTGCGCCTGTTTTCCTGTATATCTCATAGCCGCATTTGTTAGTTGATCTGCCAGAAAAGCTGATCTGTATATCCGTGTTATTCACAGAATTCACAGACAATCCTGATACTTTCGGCAGGCTGATAGAAGAATCAGCGCTCTTTGACACTGCCGCAGACTTTGAGCCGTTCACAGCGTTGTCTTTCAGCGAAGCCTTGCTGTGAGAGCTTACGCTTATGCCGCTTTTTCCTGAGCCACTTATGCTGTTTGAATTTACACTCACAGAACTGCTGTAATTTGACACGCAAATGCCGTTCTGCTTGCTGTTTGATATCTTATTTGAGCTTAGAACCACACTGCCGCAGCGGTCTGTAACAAGCAATCCATGCTTGCCTGCGCCAGAAACAGTGTTTGAAGCCGCCTTGCCAGAAGCGTTCTTGCTGAACACGATACCATGCCCCACGGCATTTTTAACTTTGTTGCCTGAGCACTCGCCCTTTGATCCGTTATAAATAAGAATGCCCGTGTCCCCCGCCTTTGAAATGCTGTTGGACTTTATCACAGCGGAAGAATTTGCAGCCACTGCTATACCATGCTTTTTCGCTGAATTTACGCTGTTTGAGCTTGCAATATTGTTCTCAGAGCCGTTGTAGATATTTATTCCGTTCATTCCAACGTTCTCTATGGTATTGTTCTCAAGGGTATTCCCTGAGCTGTCAGTAACGGAAGCACCGTTTCTGGCTGAGCCTGAAATATAGTTATCTATTATCTTTATATTATCACACTCGTTGAGAGTAAGACCATTTTTATCCTTGTAATTAATACCGTCCTGCTTTGTAACGAGAATATTTGATTCGATACTGCAATTCTCAGCGTCATTAAGTGCGATAGTGGTTCCGTTGCTCTCGATTCGATTTTCGAGGATCTTTACTCCTGCCACTCTGAAATTATAGTCAGGGATAACACCATTGTCCTTGACCTCATACCCTGTCAGGCGTATGCCGCTTGTAATGCCATATTCGTCATCACCGCTTACAGAGATAGTGTTAGATGAAATAACAGAGTTTGCGTCGTCCTCAAAGCCGTCAACCGCTTCCTCCATAGACTTCACCACAGGGGGATTGAAATTGTTGTTAGGCAGGCTGGACATTGCCTTGAAGTCTATACCGCTTGCGCAGTTTGTGATAGTGTTATTTGTTATGGTACAATTCTTATAATTGTACATTATCATTGCCACATCGTCGAGGTTTTCAAAAACGTTGCCCTCAATAAGGATATCTGTATAATAGATACCCAGAGTGGCGGAATGAGAACCAAGACCTCTGCAAATGCCTGAGAAAAGATTATTCTTTATGACCACATTTTCGCATGATGTATCGTCAAAAGGCGCATAGCCTGCAAAAACTCTGCTGTTGTTCATGCAATCAAGCTGAATGGCTTCTTTTTTCCTGTAGCCTGTATATCCTGTAAAAGTACAGCCCTCTATGGTGACGTCAGCCGCACCGCCTATCTCCATATGATGACCGTTCTCGTTATTTTTGACGTGCATATCTTTCAGAAGAATATTTCTGCAATGTGCAAATCTGATATTTGAAAAATCTGCGGTATTTGGCCACTGATCTGTGTTTCCGTTCCAAAGCCCGCCCTCAACGATAACATTTTTAACGCCGTCATAGCCGCCGATACCATTATTATCACACCTGAGCATAGGTCCATAGGAAATGCACCTTTTTATCTCAACGCCCTCTTCACAGTATATCCAAGTATCGCTGTATACCACAAGTGCAGAAGAAATAAGATACGTTCCCTTTGGTATCACGACCTTTGTGAAAATGCCCTGTCCTGAATTTTCCTGTGCAGCGTCAAGTGCCTGCTGTATCTGCTTTCCGGTCATAGCGTTTCCTGTGTTGTCTGCACCGAAATCATCAACCACGTTATAAGTGACGATTTCCATGCCGTCTGTATCAAAATACGCACCTGTCACAGCCGTATCTGCCGCTTCTGCCACCGATGTTATAGTCGTAGAGAAGCCCTCGGGAATCACTGTGATAACGAGCAAGAGCGTTGTCAAAAGTGCCGCTATCCGTCTGAAAACGTTTTTTTCACTGATAATTCTGTAGTCTTTAATGTTCATTCTGCTGTGTTCTCCTTAAAGTTCGGCTATATTTTTCTTGCCGCTGACAATTATTCGTACAAATAGTATTATAAATCATTTATAAGTATCTGTCAACAAACGCTAAACTTTTCGTGAACACTGCACAAATTTGGCTGTGTATTTTTGGCACAAAAAAAGCTCCCCTGACGCATAAACGTCAAGAGAGCCTTTAAAGCAAAATATTTTACTGCACTTCCACTTTTTCGCCCATGATAGACCTGATAGCGTGGACACGGCACACCTCTGCACACTTTCCGCAGTTTGTACACTTGTCATAGTCGATAACAGCGTGGTTGTTCTGCACTGTAACGGCACCTGACGGACAGTTTTTCTCGCACAGCTTACAGCCTATACAGCCGTTAGGACAAACAGACCTTGTCACTCTGCCCACATCTCTTGATGAACAGCAGATATCCACAGCCTGAGAGATCCTTCTCACTGCGATAAGACCATTTGGACAGGCTTTTGCGCAAAGCCCACAGCCCATGCACTTTGCTTTGTCGATAACGGCAATGCCGTCAACGATAGATATTGCCCCCTGAGAGCAGACCTTGATACAATCGCCGTAGCCTAAACAGCCGCTTGTGCAAAGCTTGCTTCCGTCATAAAACCTGTTGCACGCCGCACAGCTCTGAATGCCGTCAAAATCGTATTTATGCGGTGTATGAGAGCAATCTCCCGAACAGCGCACGAAAGCCACCTGTGGCTCTGCTGCAGTCACTTCAACGCCCATTATCTCGGCTATCTTCTTTGCAGCAGCCTCGCCTCCCGGACGGCAAAGGTTACATTCTGCACCTTTGTTCACGATAGCGTCGGCATAGTCTGCACAGCCCGAAAAGCCACAAGCGCCACAGTTTGCCTGCGGAAGCGCTTCTGCGATAGCGTCGACACGCTCATCCACCTCAACGGCAAAAACTTTTGAAGCCACCGTCAGCAGAACGCCTGCCAATATGCCCAAAGCGGCAAATATAGCCAAAGGGATCAAATATTCCATATCATTCTCCTCTTTCAGAATTTCAGTTTTTGTTGTGTTTCATTATATTATTATCCATAAAATCAAGGGTCATCTTAATGCGGTTTTTGATATTAACGTCCGCTGTTCCCGAATCGTGATCGACCGCCGTTATGATGCTGTCTGGGTAGAGCTTTTTTATACGCTTTATTATGCCTCTTGCACAGGTGTGGCTCACAAGGCAGCCAAACGGCAACAGCATCACAACACCTTTGCAGCCGTTCTTCAACGCTGAACACATTTCTGCACCGATAAGCCAGCCGTCCCCCATTGTTTCGCCAAGGCAGCCAAAGTTTTCACCGTAGCTTTTCAAGGATCTATAGTCTTCCATAGGCTCGAAACCGTTTTGTACAAGTGCAGAATTCATTTTGCACCAAAGCGTTTTCATATAGGCAATAAGGACTTTTGCTCCCACACCTGCCAAGGTTTTTCTTCCGTAAATGTTATCATCATTTGTACAGGAATCGACAAGGTACATTATGTATGGAACAAAGCCGCTCATATATATCTGACAACCGAGATCACGGAGGTATTTCTCCGTTTCGCCGTTGCCGAGAGCACAGAATTTTATGTAAAGCTCCCCTGTTACGGCGACCTTTTTGACCGATCTGCTTTTATCACAATTTATTGTAGCAAAGCTTTCGCATATCTTGCGGAATATGACGCACATTGAGATTGGATCGGCTGCTTTGCCATGTTCAAAGAGCCGTGACAGCCTGCTGTTCCATAGGCGGACTTTATCAAGCGTTTCACCCTTTTTTAGTTCATAGGGTGAAAGCTCATTATAAAGATACAAAAGCAAGTCACTGTAATAGATCGCTGCACAAGCCGTCAGCACCATTTTAGGCGTTATGGAAAATCCGCTGTGTTTCTCAACGCCGCTGACATTAAGTGACACCACAGGAACATTTTGCAGACCGGCTTTCAAAAGAGCTTTTCGCAGCAGCATAATGTAATTGCACGCTCTGCACCCTCCTCCTGTTTGAGGCAGCAGCAGGGCTGTTTTTGCGGTGTCATATTTGCCGCTTTTCAATGCACATATGAACTGTCCTATTATGAGGTTGCAGGGAAAGCAGACATCATTATTTGAATATTCCCAGCCTGCGTTTATCATTTGTGACCGACTGTATTCGTTCACCCCGATAACGTCGCACTTATATCCACCGCTAAGAAATGCATATTTAAGCAGCGGAAAGTGGAAGTCAAGCATTGATGGTATCAATATAGTGTGGGTCTTTTTCATCGGCTTTGTAAATTCAACCCTTGATCGTTTCATATCGATAAATTATTATCAGATTATTCCCGAAAAGCCCATAAAGCTTAGCGAAACGATAGACGCCGCAATGAGCGTTGCAGGTACGCCCTTGAAAGTTTCAGGAAAATCGCAGTTTTCTATCCTTGCTCTTACTCCGCTGAAAAGCAAGAGGGCAAGAGTAAACGCAAGTCCTGTTCCAAGTGCGTTTGTGAGGGACTGAAGAAAATTATAGCCGTTGTCTATGTTTCCGATAGTAACACCGAGAACTGCACAGTTGGTTGTGATAAGAGGCAGATAAACGCCCAGTGCCTTATAGAGAGGCGGCATCATCTTTTTCATGACTATCTCAACAAGCTGAACGAACATTGCTATAACAAGTATGAACGCCACTGTTTTTAGATACTCTATACCGAAATGCTCAAGCAGTCTGTATACAGGATATGTGATAGCTGTTGCGCATATCATAACGAATATTACTGCTGCGCCCATTCCCACAGATGATTTCATCTGCTTTGATACGCCAAGGAAAGGACATATTCCCATGAACTGAGAAAGCACAACGTTATTTACGAACACACAGCCGATAAGTATAAGTATGTAGCTCATTTTTATGCCTCCTCACTCTCTGTTCTGCACTGACCCTTGCACAAAGCCGCATTCGGACAGCCTGAGCAGGAAATCTCCTTTGGCGGCTTCTTGTTCGCTATCTTGTTCACAAGTGCGATAAGACAGCCAAGCACGAAAAATCCGCCTGCCGGCATGATGAACACTGTCATAGGATCGTCGCACAGGAAAGGTATCTTGAAGCCGAACCATGAGCCTGTGCCAAGTATCTCTCTTATAGAACCCATTGTGAAAAGTGAAAGTGTAAATCCAAGACCCATTCCAAGTCCGTCAAGTATGGACGGGAATATCTTGTTCTTGCTGGCAAAAGCCTCCGCTCTGCCAAGGATAATACAGTTTACCGTGATAAGGGACAGGAATACGCCTAATGCACTGTAAAGCTCAGGTATATAGCCTTTCATAAGAAACTCGATAAGAGTAACGAAGCCTGCGATTATTACGATAAAACAAGGCAGTCTTACAGCCTTTGGGATAACGTTTTTCAAAAGGGATATAACAAAGTTTGAGCAGACAAGCACGAACGTTGTGGCAAGTCCCATGCCGATACCGTTTTTCGCCATTGTTGTGACCGCAAGCGTCGGACACATACCAAGAAGCGTAACAAGAGTCGGGTTTTGCTTTATGATACCCTTTGTAAATTCATACAGATTAGAATTTTTCTCAGCCATTGAGTATCTCCTCCTTATGCTCGTCAAAAAGCTTCACAGCCTTTTTGCACGCAGATTTCATTCCCTTTGAAGAATAGGTGGCAGCGGTAACATTGTCGATAGAATTTTCATCAGTGTCAACACCAAAGCCCTTTAGCTTTGAAAGAAAACTATCGTCCTGCACCTTTGTGCCAAGACCCGGAGTTTCGCCTATAGAGAGAAATTCTATCCCCTCGACAGTTCCCTCGCTGTTTATACCAATAAGCAGATGAAGTCCACCCTTTGAATAGCCGTCCTCAGTTATCTCGATAACGCATCTGCCGTTATCCTTGTCTGTGATAATGGAGTTCACGCCCTCTGTGTCGAACGTAACAGGCGTCTTGCTGTCACCCTCGCCGTCAAGCATTATCTCATAATCGCCCTTGCCGAATATCTCCTCACAGCCCTTTTTCATATCGTCTGTAAGAACACCTGTATTGTCAACATATGTGGCATTATAGGCAAGCACCAAAAGTCCGCTGACAACTATACATATTATAGTCAGCACCAATGGAGGCATTATTTTATCTTTCATTCAGACTTCGCCTCCTTCTTCTTTGATATAGCCCCTAAAGGCTTTGTTTTTGTTATCATGTCGATATATGGTGTAAGTATATTCATAAGCAGTATGGAGAATGAAACGCCCTCAGGATAAGAGCCGAAGAAACGAATCACACAAGTGATGATACCACAGCCGATACCGAATATCACCTTGCCTGTTTTTGTAACAGGAGTTGTAACATAGTCAGTTGCCATGAAGAATGCACCGAGCATTACGCCGCCTGCAAGTATCTGATAGATGCCGTCCTCGCCGCAAAGATATGAGAACACGAAAACTGTGCCGATAAATGCAAGAGGTGTATGTACTGAGATTATCTTCATCATTATAAGGTATATGCCGCCAATGAGCAATGCCGCCGCAGACACCTCGCCAAGACAGCCGCCTACTTTTCCAAGGAAAAGGTCGAGATAATCGGCAGGGGCGGAATGTGCCGCCGCAAGAGGTGTTGCACCTGTTACGATATTGTCAGGATCATAGAAAGGCACTACCCAATGGGTCATGTTGCCTGTGAAAGCAAGCATAAGAACTATTCTTCCCACGATAGCAGGGTTGGCAAAATTCTGTCCCAGACCGCCGAAAAGCTGCTTTACTATAACGATAGCAACGAATGTGCCGATAGCAGCCTGCCAATAAGGCATTGTCACAGGGAGATTGAACGCCAAAAGCATACCGGTCACAAGTGCCGAAACGTCCTTTGTGGAATCAGGCCTTTTCATTATAAGATTGCAAAGCCTTTCCCATATGAGTGCCGTTATCATGCAGAAGCCTGTGAGCATAAGCGCACGTCCGCCGAAAACGTAGGCAGACATTGCAAGTGCAGGGCAAAGCGCCACAAGCACATGGGTCATCACCTTAGAGGTAGAAATATTATCCCTTATCTGAGGTGAAGGGCTTACCAGCATTTTTTCCATATTTTCTTACCTCCTTATGTTCTTATGAAAGCTTTTGCAAGCTGATTTTTCTCTGCAAGATCTCTCTTTGCAGGACAGACGTATGAACACGAACCGCAGTTCATGCAAAGACCCACCTTGAGCTTCATAAGAGCTTCCTTATCACGCCTGTCATAAGCCTTTTCAAGCTCTGTAGGCATAAGATTCAGCGGACAAGCAGAGATACATCTTCCGCACTTTATGCAGTTTGTCTGTGCGCACCTGTCCTCGATGCCCTTTTTCTTATCAGCCTTTTCACCAAATGCAAGAATGGCGTTTGTGGTCTTTGTCACAGGGGTGTCAAGCTCATAAAGGCACATTCCCATCATAGGACCGCCAAAAAGGGCTTTTCTAACCTTTTCTTTATCGCAGTCACCGAATTTCAGTATATCCTCCGCAGAAGTTCCTATAGGTACTTTCACATTGCATGGAGTAGATACCACGTCACCGTCAACAGTTATACGCTTTGATATGAGTGGCATACCTGTTTTGGAATACTCGCCGATAAAGCCTGCTGTGGTAACGTTCATTACGATAACGCCCTGATCTGACGGAAGCTGACCCTCGCCAACTGCACGTCCCGTGGTGTTGAATATTATCACCTTTTCTGCACCCTGAGGATAGCATGACTTCAGCACCTTTACTTCGATACTTTCATCATCAGCCGACTTTTCACGCATAAGCTTTATAGCCTGTGGCTTGTTGTCCTCGATGCCGATAACGACCTTTTTAAGCCCCAGCATATCACGCACGAGCTTTATTCCGCACATAACATCGTCAGCGTTCTCCATCATCTCACGGTAGTCGCTTGTTATGTAAGGCTCACACTCAGCGGCGTTTATAACAAGGGTATCGACCTTGTATTTGTTCTCGTCAAAGTTGAGCTTTATGTGCGTCGGGAAGCCTGCACCGCCCATTCCGCAGCAACCTGACTGCCTTACGGCTTCGCAAAGGCTCGCTTTGTCTGTTATAACAGGCGGCTTTACGTCAGGTGATACCTCCTGCTCTCCGTCGGTGTCGATCTCCACCATTTTGCACACCTTTCCGCCTGCTGTGAGCAGTTCGGATATCGCCGCCACTGTGCCTGACACAGACGAGTGAACAGGGCATGACATAAAAGCGTTGCTTTCGCCTATGACCTGTCCCACAAGCACTCTGTCACCCTTGGCAACTGTCGGCTCGCAAGGTGCTCCCATGTGCTGTGACATGGATATCTTCACTCTTGCAGGCAGCGGCATGGCGATAGTTTCGCTGTTTTCCGTCCCCTTTTTGTGGGAAAGAAAAATGCTGTTGAGTTTCATAATTTTCCCCCTTATCATACTTTATGACTATTCAAACCTGAATTTATCATCACTTATACTTATCCTGCTCTTTATACTGTCAGAGCAATAAACTACGCCATTTTCATCAATGGCAATAACTTCTATATCTTCATCACTGAGCCACCTGTCAAGCTCACCGCTTCCGCCAATAAAAATGCAGGTAGACAGAAAATCGGTTTCAATGCCGCTCTGCCCTATCACAGTGACTGAAACAAGGTCTGTTTCGCATGGATAGCCTGTTGTCAGGTCAAAAATATGGCTCCACTTTTTGCCCTGTGCTTCAAAATAACGCTCATATCCACCAGAAGTGGAAACAAATCCACCGCCGCTTGTGAAGCTAAGGCAGGTGTTATCGTTATCAAAAGGGTCTGTGACCGCAACCTTGAAATCTGTTTTATCCGGCTTCTGCCCGTAAAGAAGCGTTGACGAGCCAAAGCTCACCACCGCACAATCGGCTTTTTCACTATCCAAAAGCTTTTTCACTTCGTCAAGGGCAAAGCCCTTTCCGTCACAGCCCACGTCTATCTGTGTGCCGTTTTCAAGGACACATTCGCTCCCTGAAATCTTTATATTCTCATATCCCACAGCGGAAAGAGCAGTCTGTATCTCACTTTGCTCAGGCACTCTCGGCTCATCGCCAGTAACGTTCCAAAGTGCTGTCAGCACCCCTGCGGAAATATCCGCTCCGCCGTATTTTTTTGTAAGCTCTATGCTCTTTCCTATAAGCTGTGCAGTTTCCTCAGAAAGCTCAAGCCTGCCGCTCTCATTGAGCCGCGATAACTCCGAGCCTTCCTCATAAGGCGAATAAAGCTTTTCCAAAGCCTTTATCCTGTCCTTCACCGCCTCAGCGTCGCCACCGTATACAGCGGCTGTGCATGGGCAATCCATGGCGAAAAATGTCGCCTCGTCAGGCTTTTTATCTAAGTGCATCATCACCGCTCCGCACACCATAAGAGCCGCCGCACACGCTACCGATACAAACAGCCGCCTTTCAGGCTTTTTCATTTTTATACCTCACTTGAAATTAGTTGAAAAGTGTGTTATAATATCCGAAGTATGATAACATCGGTATCAAAATTCTTATGTGCAAGCGAGCAAAATGTGTTCGCACTCTTTGATAAACGCCCTCAGTTCAGGATTTTTTCCCACTGAAACCTCGAGCCTGTTCACCTTTTTTCCTGCCATACCAAGGATCCTGTCAAGGTCTTTAGGCTGAGCGGAAAGATATTTTACACAGCGTTCCATGGTTTCCTCAGTGTCAAGCTCAAAAAGCTTGTGGGAGTTATGAGGATTTTCAGAGTAAAGCTTTCTCAAAAGCATATAGGTGCATATTTTCACCGCCATGTCCGTCTGAGTTTCAAGACCCTTTATGCCGCTGTCTTTTATAAGCTCCCTCAGCAGCTCGCTTCCCTCGTCCAAACAGCCTAACGCAGAGTTTTTTTCTCTGACCTTGACTAAACCGAACACATCTTCATAGGAAGCGCCGTAAAGCTTTATAAGAGCAATGATGATATTGACGTTCTGCTTTTTGCCGTGTTCAACGGCTGATATGCAAGACTGGCTGGTGCCAACTGCTCTAGCCGCACGGCTTTGTGTATAGCCGCTTTCTATCCTCGCGGCGGTAAGCTTCTCACCTATCCTGAGAGTCAGCTCATCTTTGCTGTCATTGCTCATGTAATATCTCCCATGTATAAAATCATATTAGTTTTTCAACCATTATTCTATTATACTATAAATTTATGTATTTGTAAATATAAAATCTATAAAATGACGTATTTAAGTGAAAAAAATTTGTGCAGGTTTTAAAGCACTTATCATAAAAGAAAAAGAAAGCAGGTATTTTAAATATGAAAGGCTACAGAATAGCATTTATCCGTCACGGAATGACGCAGGCAAATCTTGACGGACGTTATATCGGTACAACCGACTTGCCTCTGTGCAGAGAGGGTGCTGACCAGCTTTATGAAAAGATAGAAAAGTACGATTACCCTTCGGTGCAGAAGGTCTACACCTCGCCTTTAAAAAGGTGCAAACAGACTATATCTATACTCCAGCCTAACAGACTTGTGGCTGAGATGCCCGAGCTTCGTGAAATGGACTTCGGCAAGTTTGAGAACAAGACCGCTGATGAGCTTATGAACGACCCTGATTATGAGCAGTTCATAAAAGGAGGACTTGACAATCCTCCACCGAACGGTGAATCAACAAGAGATGTCATAAACCGCTGTTATGAAGCTCTGAACATCATCATTTCCGATATGATGTATGAGGGTCTTACAAATGTTGCGGTATGCACCCACGGAGGTCTTATAATGAATATGCTGGCAGGCTTCGGCGTTCCGAAAAGGAAGCCTATGGACTATGCCTGCGATTTCGGCGAGGGCTTTGAAGTCATGGTGACAGCTTCCATGTGGCAGCGTTCAAGCGCTTTCGAGGTAATAGGAACATATCCGCCAAAATATGAGGAAATGCCTGATTACACTGTTGAGGATTATTATACCGACTAAGAGGATAAGTAAACAGTAAAAACAGAAACGAGGGGGGAAAAGGCTTGACAAACAAAGAGATAAAACTATCGGCAAGAAAAAATATAAGCCAGAACATGGGAAACTGCGTATCGCTCACGGCATTTTTGTTTGCGGTATTTGTATTTCTTGGTCTGTGCGAGCTTGCCCTTTTTATGCTTTTCAAACGCATTGGCTGGGAGTACTTTTTCTCGTGGCAGGGAATAAAAGATCATGTTTCCGTAAGGCTATTCTGGTTTCTTGACCTCATTGTCATTATACCTTTTGCATCTTTTGAAATGTGGACTGTCCGCAGATTTTTTTGTTGATATTGCAAGAGCAGACAGCTATGTGGGATCGAGGCAGTATATAAACTCACATTCCTATGTATATTATTCCCACACCATGTTTTCTTCCATTATAATTAATTCACTGAAATTATTTTCCGCAGTACCTTTCGCTATCTCAACCTACAGCGTGTATTATTGGGGCTGGGTATGCAAGCTCAGCGAGCTTACCTCCGCAGGTCTTCTTTGTTTCATGTTCTCACTCGGTCTGTCTGTTGTGTTTTTCGGACTTATGGTGCATTACTGGATATCCCTTGCCCTTGCGCCATATATAATGACTCTAAACCCACGCACCAACATTTTTGACGCCTGCGATCTTTCTGTAAGGCTCATGGACGGTCAGCATGGCAGATATATCTCGTTCCTGCTGAGCTTTGTTATGTATATCCCCGCACTTCTGTTAGTATATCCTGTTTTTATCATCTATCCATATTTCAGACTAAGCTATATAGTGTTTTTGCAGGATATAATGGGAAGCTACTGGCAGGACAAAATGCCGTCAATGATAAAGCGCTGGAGGAAATACAGCAAATGACTGTGACAATAACAAAAGAAGAAAATGAAAAAGCCCTTGAATGTGTACTGCGTTCAAGGGGCTTTTCAAAAAGGCTCATAACAAGGCTCAAACGCACTGAAAACGGCATGACAAGAAAGGGCGTCCTTATCCGCACTGTTGACCTTGTATATGAAAATGACATCATCATGATAAACGAGGGTGACGGTGAAGCTCTTGACCCTAATCCTGACCTGAAAGCTGATATCCTCTATGAGGACAGCGAGGTGGTGGTGTTCTCAAAGCCGCCTTTTATGCCCTGCCACCCGTCAATAAAGCATCGTGACGATACGCTGGGAAATCTTTTTGCCGCACTTTATCCAAGCCTCGCTTTTAGACCTGTCAACCGCCTTGACCGCAACACGAGCGGCTGTGTGCTTGTGGCAAAAAGTCAGCGAAGCGCCGCAATGCTCCAAAAAAGCTTTGAAAAGACCTATGTTGGAATAATAAAAGACCTGCCCCACTGCGGTGGGCGTATCTGTGCGCCTATCGCAAGGGAGCAGGAAACTATAATAAAACGCTGTGTGAGGGCTGACGGACAATATTCCGCAACGGATTATCTTGTACGCAAAAGGCTGGGAGATCTTTCTCTTGTGGACTTCTTTCTTGAAACCGGCAGAACGCATCAAATAAGAGTACACTCGGCTTTTATGGGCTATCCTCTCCTGGGTGATGACCTTTATGGCGAGGCAAGCCCTCTTATAAGCCGTCAGGCTCTCCACTGCGAGAAAATGACTTTTCAAAGCCCCGAAAACGGCAGGATAGTGACTGTTACCGCACCGCTTCCCGAGGATATGCTCTGTCTTATGACACCCGACAGGTGATATCCGTTTCAAGCTCCACCGAGCCTAGCACTTCATCAAGGCGGTCGGCATACTTTAGATAGCTTTGCGGATATTTGTGACGGAAAAGCCGCCACACATCAAAAATATCCGTCCTGTTCTCATACAGGGCTTTGTTCCACACCCCTGTGATATTTTCTTCAAGGCGCTGTTTCACAAGTGCCGCCACCTGGTCTGAGCTTTTCTCGTCACGGATATCAAGAGAACTGTGTGCAAGAACAGTGAGCTTCAATCTGCATACGAGCCTGCCATTCTCGTTATCAAGCTTCAGGCTGTGGCTGTCAGAGGTTATCCTAACGTCCATGGGGCTTCCATTATATTCGATCATATCATAATACTGCTCTGCCTTTCCCGTGAACCACAGACAGCCTGATGCGTCAGCGTGGGAAAGATAACTCTCAAGCACCGTACCTTTTCGTATAAGGGCGGTCTTTTTTATTTCCAAAAGCGGCTCCTGCTGTTCCGCTGACTTTTCCTCATGGCTCTCCGCAAAATCTCCCAGCGGTTGTTTGATAGAGATAACTGGCATAGCGATATACTGCGGTGATCTTATGCAGGAAAGCAGATCGATAAGGCGGCACTCCACCGTTATGCCGTTTTTCACACCCATTTTTATGACCTGTGTGAAGTTTTCTGAGGACATCGTTCCCCTTGTCAGCTGAACGTTCATAAGCTCCTCTGCAGTATTTTCCGCCAGGCAAAGCTCCACTCCAAGAAAAACATTTTTGTCCTTTATAGCAAAAGAGAACAGCTTCTCCGGAGAGGAAAGATCTATATTTTTATTAAAGCATATTATTTGAAGATGGCCAAAAAAAGATCTCCCTGCCTAGCTGATACTGACAGCCCTCAATGGCGTCTCGGATACTCCTGCCTTTGCAATTGACAGTCTGTATATTGGACTGGCTCACATCAAGAGGAGTGTCAGAACCCATACTCTGGGTCTTAAAGACCTGCAATGACACATTGTATTCCCCGTTTTCATAGTCAACGCCCATGGCGTGGCAAAGAACACGCTCCTCGATATCCACCTGCCTGCCGAAAGAAGAAGACAACAGCGTCACTGCTGCGATAAAAAGCACAACAACTACCTGTATCTTACGCTTTTTCATCAGATCTCGCCCCCTTTTTCACAAATATCAGGCATAGAAGCGGTATTACGCCTCCGAGAAATATGAGTGGGATAGGGCTGAGCCCTGCGTATGCGATGCTCTCCCACTTGTGAGGCAAGAGCCAGAAAAGCGTTGCCGCCGCAGGAATCACCGCTGTTATTATCACGCCCGAGCCAGAACCGAGCTTAGGAAAAACATATCTCAGGCATCTCCCTGAACAATGGAAATATACTCCCAGCTTATATACCGAGAGCATTACCCACACGCCCATAACAGCGGCGTCATAGCGTTCTATTATGGCAGTGCGTGAAAATGCCGCAAGTGCGAAGAATGGCAGTTTTGCAAGAAGAGTGTAATCTCCAAGTATCATTGTGATAAAGCCTAAGACTATTTCAACAAGGGCAAGCCTTGTGAGCAGAAAATACACAGACGTTTTTGCTGCATTGCCCTTTGTTGAGGGTAAAAGAAAAACTATCACTGCAAGATAAGAGCTTCTTGCAAGCTCGCTGACAGCAGAATGAAAAATGCCTTTTCCAACGTTTCTTTCCGCAAGGTGAAAATCAACGAATGTGAAATCTTCAAGAGAGCTTATAACAAGGATAGATGTCACAAAGAGAAAAAGTACAAAAAGCACTGTTCCCGTTTTTCCTATGACCCCAAGGCCTGACATTGCAACATATATCCCGCAGGCGACAACGCTGAGAACTATCATGAGCCGTGGTATATAATCAGAAAAATAATAATCCATAAAATAGGTGAAGGTGCCGATAACATAAAATGACACTGTAAGAAAATATGCAAGATACAATGTACAAACTCCCCTGCCTGCCCACTTTGAACGGCTCACCACAAGAGTGCATGGGTCATCATTAGGAAAACGCTTGTGGAAAGCCGCCATACCGCATATCATAACTATCTGAAAAACTGTAGACAGCACTGTTCCAAGCATAAGCTCCAAAGCGTTTGCGGTGCTTTCAGGGAGAAATGTCATCATTGAAAAGGCTCTTGTACAGATAAGCATTGCAAAAAACTGCATTGGCGTAAGCTTTTTCATTGGCTTCCCCCCTTTTCGTCAAGCTTGTATTCTTTAATGGTGCTGTGAGTTTTCTCATATGACCGAAAGCTCCGCCTTGAAATAACGTCCTTTATACCCTTTGAGAAAAATGGCGTAACAGGCGCGGTGTAAGATACTGCAAGGTCGTCCATGGAGTTTATATTTATCATCAAAAGCACAGTGCAAAGTGCAATGCCATAAAGTCCCGAGCCACCGCCCACCAGGATATACACTAGCCTTAATATAGCCGTCTGCTGATAAAGGCTCGGTATAACGAACGATGATGTTGTGGTTATCCCCACCACTATAAGCAGAGGGGCGGACACAAGTCCGCTTTTTACGGCAGCGTCGCCTATGATAAGACCGCCCACTATAGAAACAGTGCTTCCCACAGGCTTTGGAAGCCGCAAGCCTGCTTCTTTCATTATCTCAAATAGAAGCATTAGCACAAGCACCTCCACTGTCAACGGATAAGGCGTTGACTCCTCTGAAACTGCAAGATTCAGAAGAAGCTTCAATGTGAAGACCTCAGGGTGAAAGCTCGCCAGTGCAACATACAGACCCGGAAAAGCCACCGCTAGAAAGAACGCAATATATTTCAGCCACCGCATAAAGGTGACGTAAAAAGGCTTTTCCGCAAAATCGTCCATGGTCTGAAAATTTTCCGCAAAAAGCGAAGGACAAATAAGCACAAATGGCGTGCCGTCCACAAAAACACATATCCTGCCCTGATTTAGCCTTGTGCATATCATATCAGGCCTTTCGGAATAAGCCATTTGTGAAAACACTGACGAACCGAAGCCTTCGTCGATAAAAGGTTCGATATATCCGCTTGTAAGAACAGTATCAAGCTTTATGCCTTTGAGCTGTTTTCTCAGCCTGTCCACAGCGTCTGAGCTTGCCCGGTCGCTCATGTAGACCATGCACACGTCGGTGGAAGAACGCTTTCCTATCTGCATCATCTCAAACCTCAGCGATGGTGTTTTCATTCGTCGGCGCACAAGAGAAATATTAGTTCTTATTGTTTCCGTAAAAGAATCCTGTGCGCACATTATAGTCTGCTCGCTTGCAGGCTCAGAAACCGACCGCTTGTCGTAACCTTGGATACCGTAAACAACAGCCTTTGAAAGCCCCTCCACAAATATGACCGCAAAGCCCGAAAACAAAAACTGTATGACGTCACCATAATTAAAGACCGTTTTTCTCTCGGCGGCAAGCAGGCTTTCTTTTGTCAGGAAGTCGAATACCTGCTCTGCATTGCCCTTTGACTTTTGTGCAGAAAGCTCCATTATAGGTCTGAAAATAAGCTCTGACATTGCGCTCGTTGAGATCATTCCCTCTATGGATACCAACGCACAGCTTACGGAGCATATCTTCACATTCATTATGTTAAGATCCATTGAATTGCCTGTTATGGTGCGAAGGGAAGTCATGGCGGCGTCAATGGTCTTATCTATCTCAGCGTTTTTGTAGTTTCTGAAATCGGGTGTATTCATTTTGTTTCTCCTACATGAAATTTTGTTGTATTTATTATCTGCGGCTGTTATCAGAATATTCTGCATTAAAGCTGCAAAAAATAGCTTTGACCATATTGGAGGAAAACAAAATGCTGATAGTTTTTTTCAGAGCCGTAATACTTTATATACTCATTGTCATAAGCATACGCCTTATGGGCAAAAGGCAGATAGGCGAATTACAGCCCTCGGAGCTTGTTATAACGCTTCTGCTTTCAAACATCGCCACCCTGCCTATCGAGGATATGACTATACCAATGTCAATGGGCATAGTGCCTATATTCACGCTGGTGTGCCTTGACGTTATACTCTCTCACTGCTCGCTTAAATTCAGAGGGCTTAGAAAGCTCATATGCGGCTCTCCGAAAATAGTCGTAACCCGTGGGATCATAGATCAAAAACAGCTCAAAGACCTGCGTTTTTCTGCAGACGATCTTTTGGAGTCCCTAAGAAGCATGGGTATATTCGATATAAACGAGGTACAGCTTGCGGTGGTGGAAACAACAGGCAAGATATCGGTCTATCAGAAAGCACAGTTTAGACCTGTGAACAATGGCGGAATGGGCATAAAAGGATCTCAGACCGACCCTCCACAGCTCGTTGTCGACAACGGAAGGATAATATACTCCGCCCTTGGTCTTATCGGCAAGGACGAAAAGTGGCTCATGAAAAAGCTAGGAGAAAAGGGTATGCCCCTGAAAGATGTTTACATCTGCACCGCTGACCCCTCAGGGCAGATAGTTGCCATAAGAAAAGACAAGGGCAAGAAAAAAGTATAAAGGAGCAATCACAATGAAAAGATTGACCGCCTGCATTATTATCCTCACTGTCATAGCCGCCATGTCAGTGTTCTCCGTATTTGCGGTAAAAAAAGAAAACGATAAGTTCATAAGCCTTGTGAACGCCGCTGAAAACAGCTACAGAAATGATGACAGCGACACAGCCCAACGGCTCGAAGAACTCGAAAATGCCTGGAATAAATATTATGTAAGAATATCATATATAGCACAATCCTGCACACTCGATGATATCTCCTATGCAGTGGCAAAGCTCCCAGCCCTATTGGAAAAGGGCTCTGAGGAATTTTTGTCAGAGTGCGAGAGCATACGCTCATGGACAGAGAAGATATACCACACTCAGTATCCCCATTTATATTCGGTTTTTTAATGTAGAAAAATTGTGTCTAAAACGTTATCAAAGTGTATGATTTTTTCTTGCGTTATTGTACAAATCTACAAAAATCATACAGAACAAGGCGGTTTCAACGAGTTTTTCTTGACTTTTCTTTCTGCTAATATTATACTTAGAATGTATGAATAGGATAAAAAATTTTATCCTGTTTAGAAAAGAAGTATCAATGGAGGTATGAAATGAACACTATCAAGTTTTGTGCTAAGTGCGGAGCGCCAATAGGTCCAGAAGAAAAATTCTGTGGCGGCTGCGGTGCGTCTATCGCCGAAATGGAAGCCGAAGCAGGCATTTCCACACAGCAGGCAGCACCTGCTCAGGCACCCGTTCAGCAGGCTCAGCCTGTACAGCAGCAGGCTCCTCAGTATGACCAGCAGTATGCACAACCAGCAAACAACTACGCTCAGGCAGCAGCTCCTGCGGCTGCAAAGCCAAATCCTTTTGCTAAGCTTGGCGAATGGGTAAAGGGTCACAAGAAGATAACACTTATCGCCGCTGCAGCTCTTATCATTGTTATCGTTGCGATCATCATTCTGTGCAACATTCTTAAATATCAGGTGATCGACGCAAAGGATCTTTTCAAGTTTGAATTTAAGGGCATTGACGGCTGTGGCTATGTTGAGGCAGAGCTTAACTGCTATGACAAGAGCTACTATTCAATGGCAGACGCTACAAGCGCTCTCGGCGACCTTGCTGACGAGACCGATCTTGACCTTGGCGACCTTGATGATCTTTCCGACTATGCAAGCTCATCTGACAAGTCATCAAAGGTAAGCAAGTATTTTGCACTTGACAAGAAAACTCTTACAAAAGCATTTAACAAAGCTGATGATTTTACAGAAGCTAAGAAGATGAGAAATGCCCTTCTCAAAACAAATAGCGATGGTGAGTATAAGCTGAAGATCACTTTTGATAAGAAAGCAAACAAGAATCTTAAAAACGGTGACAAGGTAAAATGCACAGTAAAGTACAACGAGGATTCTCTCAAAGACAAGAACATAAAGCTAAAGAACACTGAGTTTGAGGTAACTGTAAAGGATCTTAAAAATGGTGAGGAGATCGACTTCTTCAAGGGCGTTGAGGTCAAGTTCTCAGGCTTTGACGGCAACGGCTCTGCTGACGTTTCATATGACTCAGCATATCCATTTATCTACTATGATTATGACTACAAGTCAGATCTGAAAAACGGCGACAAGTACACTGTTACAGCTAACATAGACGTTTATGGCGCAGAAGAAAGCGGTGACATGACTTGGTTTGAATATGACGACAAGTATTATACATACAAAACAGCCGACGTTAAGGACGGCAAGGTAACAAAGGATTTCACTGTTGAGGGCCTTGAAAAAACTCAGGAGATCGACCCGTTCGAGGGACTTGAATTTGAATGCTCAGGCGGTGTTCCATTTGTTAAGCCTTACTCAGTAAAGGACGAGTCTATCCCTGCTGCTCTTAAGGACAATGTTTCTTACTCAGTATCATGCGATGATTATATTGGCATCGGCGGCACATTCAAGGTAACTTGCAGCCCTTATTCCTCACTTGCAAGAAATGGTATCACACTTTCCGGCAAAACTGAAACAAACGATTGGGGCGACACTGTTTATGTTAAGGAAATAACAGTTGACGAAACATTCCCTGCATATGTAACAGCTGACAACGGTAAGGCTGCTATGGACAGCTATCAGTCATATCTTGACGACAAGATTGAAGACATGAGAAAGGATATAAAGGGTCATTACGCTCCATATCCTGCTGACTTTGACGGCAAGGTAACATCTATCGAGTCTTTTGATTACGTTGACACTTATGTTGCATTCACAAACAAGAAGAATTATGATTCTTGGGAGAACACAAATGCACTCTACAATCTTTACAAGATAACTGTAAAGACAGATAAGGAGAAAAAGGCAGTTTCATTCTATGCTTCGATCTACTGCTCAAACATCGTTGCAACAGGTGAAACATTTACTGAAGAGCCTTACTTCTCAACATCTTACTACAACAAAGAAGCAGATTTCAAGAAAAAGGTAATTGAAGCCGAGGGTTACACAACAACTAAGGCTGGTGCGGCTTCAAAGCCTGCAACTGACGATTCTTCATCGGCTGCAGCAAGCGAAGCAACAACTACGACCACAACAACAGCAAAGACCGATTCTTCTGTAGCAGAAACAACTACATCTGCAAAGGATAAGGCAACAACTACAACTCTCGTTCCATAAGAGTTAAATAGTGAGAAACACGCCGCGGAAATTTTCTGCGGCGTGTGTTTTTATGTTCTGACAACTCTTGAAAACCTTGTCAAAATGTGATATAATATTTGTTACGATAATAAAAAAGCAGCTCCGAAGAACCGGAGCTGCTTTATGAAACGATCGTTATTTAAGGCACTGTGAACCATTTTCAAAAAGCACTTTGTTGAGCTTTGCCACATCATAGCCTTTGTTTATTGCGTCAATGAGTATGCAATCACGGGTGTTTTTAGGATAAAGCTGAGCTTCACCCGCAAGGGTCAGAAGTCGCTGAACGGTATCAACATCAAGCTTCATAGCAAGTGCGATAGCGATTATCTTATCCTTGCTTGGAAGTCTTGCTCCTGCAAAAATCTGATATCCATATATTTGATTTAGCTGGGATATTCTTATGACCTCTATCTTTGTCATCTTTTTCTTTTTCACAAGCTCACAAAGATAACGTGCAAAATCCTGTCTGTCAAGAGAATCCTTATTGTTGCTTAGAAAACTGTTGATATCATCGCTTCCATTTAGCTCCTCCATAAGCTGTGTTGTTTTTTTCATGTCACCAGTTCCTTCCTATAATAATTTATTTTTTACATTTTTACATTGGAGATGAGAAATATGTCACAAAAAAGCTTATATGATTTTGAAACAGAACAGATCGACAAAATGTTCGACTGCAAAAACTATCTATTTAAAAACAGCAAGCACGAAAAAGTCATTTTAGAGAGTGACACAGGTGTAAAAATGGTGCGGCACATTATCTATAAGCCTGCTGACGTTTCTGTATATCAAAGGCTCGCATTGATAAATAATCCATATCTTTGCCGTATCTACGAGATCTCCGAAAGCACTGAAGCGTATACTATCTATGAAGAATTCTGCGACGGCATGACTCTTACGGATTATGCAAACGGCGAAACACTAGCAGAACACGATGCCCTGAACATTACCTGCTCCATATGTCAGGGATTGTATGCTCTTCACAGCAGCGGCATCGTTCACCGTGATATAAAGCCTGATAATATTATAATATGTGACGACAATAATGTCAAGATTATAGATTTTGATATTTCTAAAATTTATAAATCTAATCAACGCTCTGACACCCAGACTTTAGGAACTGTAGGCTTTGCCGCACCTGAACAATTCGGTATGCAGCAATCTGACGCAAGAACAGATCTCTATTCTCTGGCAGTGCTTCTGAACGTTCTTTTGACAGGTGAACACCCGTCGGTCAAAATGTGCGAAAACAAGAAAATTCTGAAAGTTATAAAGAAATGCCTTTCTATCAATCCAGACGACAGATATAGCACTGCGGAAGAGCTGTACAATGTGCTTAGTAAGATCAGGAGAAAACTAAAATATGAAAAAATGTCCTAATTGCGGAAGAATTCTTCATGACGATTCCATTTTCTGCTTTGGCTGCATGAGCGAAATAAACAAGAGGCAAGAAATAGTTCTCGCTACCCCCAAAAAAGTGTTTTTAAAAGCAAAAATAACCACACCAATAATCGCTGTGGCGTTAGCATCCGCAACTGTTTTCGGGGTGTATACTTATAATAACAATAGTGATAAGACCACGGCTGTGAAAAAAAGCACACCTCGATCTACTGCCACAGTCACCACAAATACACCTGTGACAACTACTCTGCCTCCCGTCACCACTGTCATGACTACTACCACAAAAAAAGCGTGAGCCTGACAAGGCTGCCCTTGCGTCAGATATTGCAGAAGGGGCGGCATTAGCAGAGTCAAAAGCCGCCGCAGTCACCACCACTTCCACTACAGAAAAAGTGACTGAGCCTGTGACAGAGCCTGAGATACAGCAGGATATACCCCAGGAAAACACAGAAGATACTCAGCAGGACGAGCCTGTCGAGCCTGAATATTACTCCCCTGATGGTGCAAGTCAGATGACCCTTGACCTGCTCGATTATGTAAATCCTCTCCGTGAGAAATATGGTCTGAAACCGCTCCGTGCAAGCGGACAGCTTGATGAATGTCTGCAAAAGAGCCTGTATCAAATGGATGACTACTGCCAAGGCATTGGCAACGTATACGAACATCTCTCTGAGGTCGGTCTGCCTAACAACAGCAAAATACGACAATTCACAGCAAACAACAGCTGTGTTTCAGACTATGACGAGGCATACACAGAGCTTTTTACTTGGTTAAAAAATAATGCAAGCTTCGGTCTCTCTTACGGTGACAATCTGATCAACGGCTTGGAAGATTACACATATCTTGGTGTTTGCTTTTTCCATGATGATATAGTTCAGGAAAGAAAAGACCATATGTGGAATGACCCAGATAATGATGAATACGAATCTATGCCGCTATATCAATGCTATGTTTATGTTATGAAATAAGCCGACAATATCCGACTTGAATATTTTATGTGTCTGTGATATAATAAAGGCAGCACAAAGCGTAAAAAAATAAATTACAAAAAAAGAGGATATTTATGAATAATCAGACTAATAACGAGAATTTATCTCAAAGCACTAATAGCCAGCCTGACGAATACAGCGCTTATCGTGACGAAGAATACGAAAGAATGCGCATTGAAATGGAAAAGCGCCGTGCCGAAAGGCGTGCAAGAGAACACAGGCGTGTTATGAAAAACCGTATCATTGCCATAGCAATTCTTTTGGTGATAATTTTTGTGATAGTGAAAGCCTGTGGCGGAAAGTCAGACAACAAGCCTGCGGCTGATTCATCATCACAGACCGAAAGCACAAAGCAGGCTGAGGCTAAGACCACCACCAAAAAGAAAACCTCCGACAACAGCAAAGCAGAAGAAACAAAGCATAAGATAGAGCAATCAAACGGCATGACCTTTGTTGACGGCATTCTTATAGTGAACAAGACCTACTCCCTGCCATCAGATTATGCACCGGGCGTAAGCACAATTGCACAGAACGCCTTTGACGAAATGGCAGCGGCGGCGGCTCAGGACGGCATAACACTCTTTGTAAATTCAAGCTATCGTTCATATCAGGATCAGGAGTATCTTTACAACTCCTATGCCGCAGAGCGTGGCACAGAAGCCGCAGACGAGGTATCTTCCCGTCCGGGACATTCGGAACATCAGACAGGTCTGACCTTTGATGTGAACACCACCGAGAACAGCTTTGCAGGTACTCCCGAAGCCAACTGGCTGGCTGAACACTGTGCAGAGTACGGCTTCATTATCC
>NZ_FR890787.1:84734-107516 GCF_000435935.1 Ruminococcus sp. CAG:57
AGGAGGATAAAACAGGCTATGTGTATGAGCCGTGGCATATCCGCTATCTCGGCAAGGAAAAAAGCCGAAGCTGTCACAAAGAGCGGTCTTTGCCTTGAAGAATATCTTGGTGTCACCTCTGATTACAAATATGCCGAAGATCAGAACTGTTCAAGCCTGAACGCTTCCGACACACAGTCAAGTCAGTCTGACGGCTATACAGACGGCTATTATCAGGACAACACTTATTACGATTATCAATACTAATTACAAAGCGGACAGCCACAGGAAAGTGGTTGTCCGCTGTTCTTTACTTTGTCATACGGGACGTCGAGAACGCCGTCCACTACAGCCAAATATCTGTTACTTATTTTCTGAGCTTTCTGTGCTATCGGAGCTTTCCAAACTGCTGTCATCATAGTGGACAGGCTCAGTTGTAAGGCCCTTATCTCCTGCCTCTACGGCTTTCTCAGTCATATCGTCAACTATGCGTTTGAAAACTTTGAACGCCTTATCATAATTCTCCTGCATAGTTTCCTTGGAGTCGCCCAAAGTCTTAACTGGCGTTCTCATTGAAAGGTGGATATCATTCGGCATATTCTCGAAGTTAAGCTCCTTTGCCATGACCTCCATGTTCCAGCTCATGCCCATATCATCAACATACTTGTTGTTCGGAAATTCCTTTGGCAACTCAGGAGTCATTATTGACTTGAACTCCTCGTCAGTGTTTGAGTCTGTTATAACAAGTATAGACTCGCCCCCCTGAAGCTGTGCCAAGAACTTAGTGCTGTTCACGTTCTGCTGCTGATAATCGTCGCTGTGAGAATTTAGCGGAATCATAATGACCTCAACATGGACATAACCATTGCCGTCAAGATCGTCCGTGTATTTTTCAAAGAACTCCTCCAGTTCCTCCTGACGTGTTTCCAAGCCGTTGTTTGCGATCATAAGCACTGTCAGGTCAGCCTTTTCACGCCTTGCAGCGTCAATAAAAATAAATGCCGCCACCGCTATGATAAATATTGTAAAGATTATCCACACCTTGTTGTGATAAAAGAAATTCTGCACCTTTTCAAAGCCATGAAGCTCTCTTATCTGGTCATGCTCTTCCTTTATGGAAGACTCGCTTTCATCGATAACTCCGCTTTTGAGCTTCATAAGCTCGATACGCTCCTGAGCAAGCCTGCGTTCACGTTCCTTTTCTTCCTGACGTTCACGCTCACGTCTTTCAGCTTCCGCCTGCTCTAAAACCTGCCTTTCACGCTCCTCAGCCTCACGCCTTTGCTGAGCCAGCGTGCGCTCATACTCTGCGTCATCAGCGTCCTCCAACAGACCCTGACCCTCCAGACTTTTGTCGAGCTTTGATATATTAATGTCCTTTTCGTCTTTTTTTGACATATCACTGCCATCCTTTGCGAGATATTTTATATCATATTAGTATAAACCAATAATATTAACTCCGTATTAACAAAAAAGAGATAGCATTTTCATGAAAAATGTCTATATACAATTAAAGATAAAATGTGTATAATATACATAAATCAAATAAATTAAGTTGTGATAATAACAATTTAGTGGAAAGAGGAGAGATAGCAATGCTTGAAAAGATCATACAGAAAAACACAGAAAAATCAGAGATATCCGAACAGCTAAAAGGGCTGAGAGAACAGCTCACCCTGCTTGAAAACAAAATAAAGACCGCAGGAGTGCCTGTTATAATCACATTTGACGGCTGGTCTGCCGCAGGAAAAGGCTCAATGATAGCAAAGCTCATACGCTCTCTTGACCCACGTTTTTACAAGGTGGTGTCATTTCGTGCACCGAATGAGCAGGAAAAACGTATGCCATGGCTGTGGCGTTACTGGCAGACGCTGCCGAAAAAAGGTGAGTTTCTTATCCTTGACCGAAGCTGGTATCGTGACACTGTGAACGCCTTTATGTATGGTGAGATAGACAAGGAAACAAGGGACACACGTCTTGAAGATATCTGCACCTTTGAAAGGCAGCTTACAGATGACGGATATGTTATCGTGAAAATTTTCCTGCACATTACCGAAGACGAGCAGAAAAAGCGTATCGAAAAGCTGGAGAACTCCTCTGTTACAAGCTGGCGTGTGGAAAGCCACGATATAAAGAACATGGAAAAATACGATAAGTTTTTCCGCAGATATGACAAAATGCTTGAAAGCACAAACACGGCATTTGCTCCGTGGACTTGCGTTGGGGCAAATGAACGTGCCTCTGCTGAGCTTGAAGTGCTGACAGCGGTCACAAAGGCAGTAAGCACTGCAGTTTCCGCCAAGGAAAAGGGCGAACATTATATTCCCGAACCACAGTTCGACACCTGCGGATACAATTATCCTGAATATAAAACTATTGAAATGCCTGCTCTTGCAGAAGTGGATATGAACAAGTCCCTTGACGAAGCGGAATATGAGAAAAAGCTGAAAAAATATCAGGACAAGCTTTTCAAGCTGCAAAATCTCTGCTATCAGAAGAAGATACCTGTTATAATATGCTATGAAGGCTGGGATGCAGCAGGAAAAGGCGGAAATATCAAGCGCATTGCGGCGGCCCTTGATCCAAGGGGCTATGAAGTTCACCCTATCGCTGCACCCGAACCGTCAGAGCTTGCAAGACACTATCTATGGCGTTTCTGGACACGTCTTGAAAAGAATGGTCACTTTACTATCTTTGACCGCACATGGTATGGCAGAGTAATGGTCGAGCCTATCGAAAAGCTCACCCCCGAGGAACGTGTGAACATGGCTTATCGTGAGATAAACGAATTTGAAAGCCAGCTTCATGATTGGGGCGCAGAGATAATAAAATTCTGGGTGAATGTAGATAAAGACGAACAGCTCCGCCGTTTTAACGAGCGTGAGAACACGCCTGAAAAGCGTTGGAAGATAACCGATGAGGATTGGCGCAACCGTGAAAAGTGGGACACCTATGAGAAATATGTTGACCGCATGATAACACTTACCTCCACAGATATAGCACCATGGACGATACTTGAAGGCAACGATAAAAAATACGCCCGAATAAAAGCACTGAAAACTATTGTGAAACGCCTTGAAAAGCGTTTGGAAAAAGAAGATAAATAAAAAAAAGCGGCGAAGCGTAATGCTCCGCCGTCTTTTATTTGCCGTCAGATCAGCATCCGCAGCCGCCGCAACCATTGTCGCAGCCACAACCACCGCAGCCGTTTCCGCAACCACCACAGCCATTTCCGCAACCGCCGCAGCCACAGCAGAATATGAGAATAAGGATAATGATCCACCAACAACCGCCAAATCCACAACCGTTCATAAATGAAATCTCCTTTTTTATTAAGATTTATAAAGCTGAAGCTTTGCTCCGTTGCTTTATATTACAGTTTATGACGCAGAGAAAAATGTGTTACAAAAAAAATCTGCAAGGAGAATTTGTCCTGTGCATAAGAATATAAAAGCGATAAAAATGCTAGAATAACAAGACGCAAAACTGTCAAGAATGTAGCTAAGACAAAGCTTTGTCTTAAACATTTTAAGGGGTGAATTTTATGAACGAACAGTTTTTTGATAACGACAGCTTTACACCAAGGGCAAGAGAGCTTGTGAAAAATGCCGTCACTCTGGCAGGAAGCTGGGGGCATACTTATATCGGCACTGAGCATATCCTGCTCTCTGCCGCCTATGAGGAGGACTCCACAGCCTGTGCAGTGCTTCTGCGCCACGAGGTCACGGCTCAAAGGATAGAGGAGCAGATAGAATACATCATAGGCAGAGGCACACCATGCCGTCTTACGAAAAATGACATCACTCCTAACGCTGCCGCTGTTTTAAAAGGCGCAAAAAGGCTGTGCGAGAGCATGGGTGGCGGTATCGCAGGAACGGAATACATTCTTGCTATGATACTCCGCCGCAGTGATTGCTGTGCCTTTGAGATATTGCAGCAGTTAGGGGTGAACTGCAACAAGATGTACAACGATTGCTCATTGTCAGGCAACGAGCCTAATATTTTTTCAGACAGAAATTATCCAAAGCTAAAGACCCTTGAACGCTACGGCAGAGAGCTTACACGCAAAAGCGAGTGCGAAAAATTCGACCCCTGCATAGGCAGAGAAGCTGAAACAGAACGTATCATGGAGATACTCTGCCGCCGCACAAAGAACAATCCCTGCCTTGTAGGTGAGGCAGGTGTGGGAAAGACCGCTGTTGTGGAGGGGCTTGCGAGAAAGATCATGCTTGGAGAAGTGCCGTCTGCGTTGTCCTCAAAGCGGATCTTCTCCCTTGATATAACTGCCCTCCTTGCAGGAGCAAAATATCGTGGGGACTTTGAGGAGCGATTGAAAAGCTGTATGGACGAAGCCGCAAAGGCTGGAAATGTGATACTTTTCATTGATGAGCTTCACAACATAATGGGTGCAGGAGCGGCAGAGGGTGCAATAGACGCTGCAAATATCCTGAAACCACAGCTTGCAAGGGGCGGTCTACAGCTCATAGGCGCAACGACTTTTGAGGAATACCGCAAAAATATTGAAAAAGACTCAGCTATGGAGCGACGCTTTCAGAAAGTGAAGATAGATGAGCCTGATCAAAGCCAGACCTGCCGTATCCTCAGCGGTCTTATAGACAAATATGAACAGCACCACAGCGTTGACATCTCCCCTGACCTTATACCATATGCAGTTAAGCTTGCCGCAAGGTATGTCACCGACAGATTTTTTCCTGACAAAGCAATTGATATCCTTGACGAAGCCTGTGCCTGTGCGGTCATAGAGCAAAGCGAAAATAATTCTGGTGAGAAAATATCAGACGCTTTCAACGATTATGTGAAAGGCAAGCTCACCCGTGACGAATATCTCACCGCCATAACAGAGTGCCGCCCAAAACGCATACCACTTGAAAAAAGGCACATTGACAGCGTTATTTCATCGCTCACAGGCATAAACTGCGCCGATATCGGACAGGACGAAGCCGCAAGGCTCACAGGGCTTGAAGATAAGCTAAGCGAAAGCATTGTGGGACAGCAGACGGCTATAAAGTCACTCTGCTCTGCCGTCCGCCGCTGTCGTGCAGGACTAAAGGGCAGCGACCGCCCCATGGGAAGCTTTATTTTCTTAGGGTCAACGGGAGTGGGCAAGAGCCAGCTTGCAAAAGATCTTGCCAAAACGCTTTTTGGCAGAGATAATGCCATTGTAAAGCTTGATATGTCAGAATACATGGAACGCCACAGCGTTTCAAAGCTCATAGGCTCGCCCCCTGGATATGTTGGCTTTGACGAGGGTGGCAGGCTCACCGAACAAATTCGCCGCAAGCCCTACTGTGTGCTTCTTCTTGACGAAATAGAAAAGGCTCACCCTGACATCTACAACCTGCTTTTGCAGATACTAGAGGACGGCTGTCTTACCGACTCCGCTGGCAGGACAGTTTCTTTCTCCAATGTCCTTATAATAATGACCTCGAATATCGGCGTGAAAAAGCTTGCCGAAACCAAGGCCGTGGGCTTTTCAAACAGCAAGTCAAATGGCGAAGCCAAGAAAAAAGCCATGCTCTCAGAGCTTAAAAGCTTTATGTCTCCCGAGCTTTTAGGCAGGATAGATGAGGTGATTGTTTTTAACGACCTTACCCTTTCCGATATGGAAAACATTACACGCCTTGAAATATCCGCTCTTGAAAAAAGGCTCTCTGAACTTGGCTGTACACTCGCCTGTCAGCCAGAGGTCTACCATTTTATCGCAAAGCAGGCACTTTCAAAAAGCGGCTCTGCACGAGAGATACGCCACATAATTACCGCCCTCATAGAAAATCGCATAAGCGATATGCTTATCTCCTCCGCCTGCCGTGACTTTTCTGTTGGCGTATCTGAAAATACCTTAACTGTCGCACAGCACCGCAGACAACTGTGTTCATAGAAATTTTACAAAGTATAGTTGAGGGATATTTTACAAAAGCCCGCCCATATGTTATAATATTTTTATATTGTTGCCCAAGCGGCAAAAGGAGGATAAAAATGTCTGACAGAAAATACAAGCTATATTCCGACTCCACCTGCGATCTGTCGGAGGATATATTAAAAAATATGGACGTGACGCTTCTGGACTTATCTTTTGAGGTAAACGGTGTTGTAAAGAGCAAGAATGACATGACGTTGCCTGAATTTTATTCCCAAATGCGAAACGGAGCAGTAACGAAAACATCGCAAATAGGTATCTCCGACTATGAACAGGCTTTTGAAAAGGAACTTGCCGCAGGCTATGACGTGCTTTATCTTGGATTTTCGTCAGGTCTTAGCGGCAGCTTCAACACTTCCTGCATTGCAAGAGATAACGTAATGGAAAAATACCCAGAAGGCAAGGTAATCTGCATAGACTCCCTCTGTGCTTCAACAGGCGAAGGTCTTTTGCTCATAAAGGCTGACGAAAAGAAAAAGCAGGGTCTTTCCATTGACGAGCTTGCCCAGTGGATCACTGACAACAGGCTTCACCTATGCCATGTTTTCACAGTTGATGACCTGAAATATCTCCACCGAGGAGGCAGAGTATCAAAGACTGCCGCCATAGCAGGCTCTATTCTTGGCATTAAACCGCTTCTCCACGTTGACAACGAGGGACATCTTATCCCAGTTGGAAAGATACGAGGCAGAAAGCAATCCATTGAAAAGCTTGTGGATATGATGTGCGAACGCATGGGAAATTGGGATAATTCCACAGTAGCCGTCTGCCATGGCGACTGCCTTTCAGACGCAGAATATGCAGCCGACCTTATGCGAAAAAAGCTTGGCAAGAAGACCACTGTGCATATCTGCTACACAGGTGCTGTTATAGGCTCACACTCAGGACCTGGAACTCTCGCTCTGTTCTTTATGGGCGACCAGCGATAAAAATACAATACAAAAGCGGACGAAGCCCGAAAACTTCGTCCGCTATTTTTATATGCGATATCAAAGACCCTTTGCCTTTTTCAAAGTTATACCATTATCTCCAAGCGGGATAGCGTGGTCAAGTCCAACGAACTTGCCTCCCTCCTGCCAAAGAACTTCCTTGACAAAATCATACTTTTCCTCGTCCCATGTAACAAAATCGTCCTTTACAAGTCCGCCCGTGTCACCTGAGTTTGCATTGAAGCACCAGAAAGTGTGATTTACATGATTGTCCTTTATTAGCTTTCTCATGTAGGTCATCCAAGTTAGGTTAGGCTCTGTCATAAAGCCACCCCACTCGCCTATAAGAAGCGGTGCGATATCCTGCTTCTGAATGTAGAACCAGTTGTCTTTCCAGCAATCTTTCATAAGGCTCTTGTATGTGTAATCCCCCTCGAACCAAGGCTGCTGATAAACTGTCGGACCATAATCGTGCGGCGAGTAAACAAGCTTATCCTGATATTTGCCAAGGTCGATAGGATAGTCCTTTACGCCCCTGAGATTTCCGCCCCACCAGTTGAAATAGTAATCATCACTGTTGGTGGAGGAATAATCCCCGTTTTTCTTGATGTTCTTAGGATATATTTCGATACCCTCGACCATTATAAGCACATTAGGATTTTTCGCAAGCACCTTGCTCGCTGCCGTTTCAGCCACATACTTCCAGTTGTTTGCGTCCTTTGAATCATTCCATATTGCCGCAGCGTCACCCTCGTTAGGCTTGCCATGAGGCTCGTTTTTCAGGTCAAATGCAACGATAGTGTCATTGTCCTTATATCTGTCGGCAAGCCACTCCAAAGCATGGTAATAGTCCTTTACAGTGACCTTGTCGGTATACCACAGATTTACAGTATGACCGCTGGCATTGGTTTCCGCTGAATGGATATCAGGCATTACTTTAAGACCGTTTTCCTCCGCAAGCTTGAGAAAATAATCAAATATCTCAAGGCTGTTCATAGAGTTCAGCTCTTCATTGTATGCGTTATTGTAGTTCGCCTTTGGATATTCACCCTCCGACCACTGGTTGATAAGCTCCGCTGACATAGGCACTCTTATAAGATTGAAACCGTGGTCTGCAATAGCCTCCACCGATGTCACAAGCTCGCTGTTCCAAAGTCCGTCAAAGGTGTTAGTGCCTGTGTTGTAGCCAAACCAGTTCACGCCCGTGAGCCAAACCTCTTTGCCGTCCTTATCAAGTATCTTGCTTCCGTCTGTGTGAAGCCAATCATCACCCTGTTTAGCCTTTGAGGTACGCTTTAGAAGCTTTTTAACGTCCTTTTCCGTGACCTTTTTATCATTATTCTGATTATTGTTGTTATTGTTATTATTCTGTGATACCTTGCCCTTTTTAACAGTACACTCCACACCGTTTAGCTTTGCAGACTTAACATTGAGCTTTGTTCCAGTTCCGATATTACAGCCGATAGAGGTCGAACCGCCCTTTGCGATCTCGCCATTGTAATCAACATTCGTGACCGTGAGTTTGTTGCCCTTGACCTTAAAGTTGCCGTTCCAGCCGTCACAGCTTTTGAGCTGGTCTATTTCAAGCTCCAGCGTCCACTCCTTGAGGGCTTCATCGGAGTTGTTCTCAATGCCTATCTCCATGCCCGTCATGACCTTGTCGCCGTCCTGCCAACTGTTGTCCCCTGAATAGGAGATGATAAAGCCCTTTTCCTTTTTATCGTCCTTGCTTTCCTGAGAGCTTTCTTCCTCATCATCAGGCTCGTCCTCGCTTTCATCAGCCACAGAGTCCTCCTCACTGGTGTCATCGGTTTCTGAAGCCACCGCAGAACCGCTCTCCGCCTTTGAAGCCGAGCTGTCCACGTCTTTTTTGCCTGATGTTGCCACCAGTATCAGTGCAATAACAAGCCCCACTATAACAGCGCCCATGCCTGCAAAAGCGATGATAAGCTTTTTGTTTATGCCCTTTTTGCCCACATTCTCCTGCAGGCTGTTTACGTCTTTTTTCTCATCACTCATAAGCTTTCCCCTTTATTTTTGATTTTTACATATTTATAAGACCGCCGAGTATTACGCCCGACGGTCGAACTTTCTTTTTTTGGCGACTTATTTTACTGACTGGAGTTTCTCGCTAAGGAACTTCTCCTCAAACTTGTCTGACGGCATAGGTCTGCCGAAATAATAGCCTTGTATAACGTCAGTTTCCAGATCTCTCAGGATATCGAACTGCACCTGTTCCTCAACGCCCTCTGCGCAAACTGCTATATGCAGGTCGTGAGAAAGATTAACTATCATTTTAACAAACACCGCAGTGTCAGGATTTTTTGCAATATCATCAATAAACGACTTGTCTATTTTAATGGTATTCAGCGGCATTTCCTTTATGCAGTTAAGCGAAGAATATCCCGTTCCGAAATCGTCCAGTGCTATCTTCACGCCCTTGTCTGTTATATGCTTCAAAAGCTCCTTCATCTTTTCCATATCATGGATAGCAAGACTTTCTGTGACCTCAAAACATATCTTATCAGGGGGTGCGCCTGTTTCGTCAAAAAGTGTGTCTATCTTGTCAAGGAAATCAGGCTCAATTATCTGACCTACAGACAGATTGATGTTCATTCTCAAATCAAGCCCTGCGTCAGCCCACTTTTTGCACTGTCTGCCTGCGATCCTTATTATGTTCTCGCCCAAGAGATTGATATAGCCAAGTCTTTCCGCCATAGGGATAAATTCGGCAGGGGAAACCTGACCGAACTCAGGTGGATTCCACCTCATAAGCGCTTCACAGCCCACAAGCTTCTTTTCAGAGCTGCTGAATATAGGCTGATAATACGCCGTGAAATGTGCAAAGCCATTTGTGATATCCTTGTGCATGAGCCTTTCAAGTTCGATCTGCCTTGAAAGTATCCTGCCGATAGTTTCGTTATAATTTATAGTGCAATTCTTGCCCTGCTTTTTCGCATATGAAATGGCAAGGTCGATCCTTTTAAGAACTGTGTTTACAGTATCGTCAAGCTTTGGGAACTTCGCAACGCCCATTGAACAAGTGCAATAGCAAGTGCTGTTAGCTATCTGCCACTCTGTGTTGAACTTATCATGTATGATCTTGCATATCTCGTCGATCTCGGTCTGATCCTGATCTCTCAGAAGCACAACGAACTCATCGCTGCCAAATCTAAAAACGCTCAGCTTTTTATTCTTCTGGGCAAAATCCTCAAAGAATTTACCTATCTCTTTAAGAAGTCGGTCACCATTATTGTGACCATAGCTGTCATTTATGTTTTTGAAATTATCAAGGTCAATGAGCATAACAGTGCTGTTCTCATCGCTTTCAATAATGCCCTGTATACTCTTATCAAGACTTAATCTGTTAGGAATACCTGTGAGATTATCGTAAAAGACCTGCTTTTCGATGACCCTCTCATAATTTATCTTTTCTGAGATATCATTAAGTGTACAAAGTCTGATAGTTCTGCCGTCATGCCATTTTATGAGTTTTTCCGACACATTGAACCATTTGTTCATGATCTCGGAATAATAATCTCCTCCAAAAAGCAGTCCTTCTTTATGAGCAGGAAGCTCACACCAAGTCTTGCTGAAAACGTCACTTTCCTTTTTGCCGACCAGTTTCCCCAAATACTGTTCAAAGCTCTTGCTGGCAAAAACTATCTCACCACTGTCCTGTGCCACTGCAAGCACATAGGAATTCATATTATCCATAACATCAGTAAGCGTGCGAGTAGTGCTTTCAGCATGTTCAGCCGCTCTCCTAGTATGGAGCATGCCAGAAAGTATGTATGTCAGACGTGAGGCTAGCTGTATCTCCTCAGGGGACCATACTCTCTCAGGATCAGAGGACAAAAGATTGAAATATGCAACATACTTATTGGTGTCCTTGACAGCACAAGTGAGTGAACAAGGATACACCACCCCACGCAGGGATATTTCCTCCACATCTCCATTCGGATGAGCCTTATCTGCAACGTGGATACCAGTTTGCATAAGTGCTTTTTTCATTGCATTGTATCTATTTCTATTAAATTCTTTATCAAAAGCATATACAGTATATTTATGTGTATCAGCGATCAATTCATAACTCAAAGGTTCTGAGTTTTCATAGCCTGAAACTGTTACCGTAGCCGCATTGACATAAAGTGCAGAGCAAATACTTTCGAGAAAATTCTTGCACACATTATCAAATCTGTCATCGCTTTCAAGTATTTTCAAAAAGCTCTCGAACTTTTCGTTATAGGTCCTAGCTGGCATTTCCATACAAACAGCCCTCCTCTGCTTATATAAATACGTCTGGCATCATTATAACATATTTCCCGTAAAATCACAAGGGGAATTATAGAAATTTATTTATAATGCACAAAACAAATTACCAAATTTATATATTATTAAAAAACAAGCCCCGTAGTTAAGCTTAAAAAAGTTTAACTGACGGAGCAAATGTGACCGAACCGATAAGCCGAGTTTTGTCGAGTGCGATAATCTATCTGGACTGTACGTCGCCGCACAGCTCTAGCCACCTATAGCCCCAAGTCTGACGAGCAGCCATTGACTTGCAAGCTACCATTGGTGTTGCATCGGATAAGGTTTACATAGCAATGACGTCTCCGCCATTCTGGTGGGCTTTTACCCCACCTTTCCACCCTTACCAACAAAAGTTGGCGGTATATTTCTGTTGCACTGGCTCTAAGGTCACCCTCGGCTGACGTTATCAGCTATCCTGCTCTATGATGCTCGGACTTTCCTCATAAACCTAGAACGTTTACGCTATCGCATAGCTCGCTCACGCTATGATTATATCACAAGAATGACGAAATGTCAAATAAAAGCCTGCATAGACAGTGAGCATTCTTAAAAATCATGCAAAACGTCTCAAACATGTTTACAATTTACAGAAAATGTGATAGAATTAAAATAACCAAATCAAGGGAGCGTAAAAAATGAGAACTTGTCCTCACTGTGGCAGCGAGCTTCACGATGATTCTACTTTCTGCTTTGCCTGTATGTCCATTGTCAACGAGCGTAAAGAATTACTTATAAAGGTAAACACGTCACGCAAAAGAACCATACCAATGGTTTGTGTTGCAGTCGCTATCATAGCCGCATCGTCAGTGTTTGCCGTTGTCAGCAAGAAAAACAATGCCGTAGAAACTAAAACACCTGAGCCTGCAAAAGCTGTGACAACTTCTGCCGCTGTAACGACCATGCCGCAGACAACGACTGCCGCCACAACAACTGTACCTACTACCACCACCGCACCTGCACCAACGGCAGATGAGATAGACAAAATTTCAGGCGGTATTAGGCAAGCTTCCACAGGCACAGCAGGCACCACGACCACAGCAGCCGCTTTACCCGTAGAACAAGAAGTTATTCAAGTACAGCCCGAAGAGCAAAATGACTATCAGCCAAATGAAGCACAGCAGGAGGAAAACACAGCTCCAGCCGAGCCTGAGCCGTCATATTTTTCCGAGGACGGAGCAAATGAGCTGAGCAGAATACTGGTAGACAAAATAAATAAAAAACGTGAAAGCAAAGGCTATGCACCCCTGAGGGTCTGCGGACAGCTTGACAGCCTGTTAGCATTAGGCCTCGAAACAATGACTAATGTACAAAGCGAGGGCGAGATCGATACTAGGAATGAAATAACATTGGATAAGCTAAAAAGCAACCTCAGCGACGTTGGGCTTCCCTCAGACAGTGAATTTATAAGGATAAGCTATGTAATGAACTGCTGCAAAAGCTATGATGAAATATTTGAATATGCCAAAAAGGTGAATTTTTCAAACGAGCTTTTCACTGATGAAGAAGGCGTCCTTACAGTTTATTCTCAAAGGCTAGATTACAAATACCTCGGCTGCATAATATATGATAGATGTGATAGTCAGCAAAAGCCTAATGGTGATATTTCATACACGACCGAATACGTCTGCGAAATTTGGCTAATGAAATAAGCAAAATTAAAGTTTACAAATCATCTTATAATTAGCCTTGATATATTGTTTACAATTCACAAAAATTATGCTAAAATAAATGTATGCTTGTAAGCTCTTAGCTTTATCAGTAAATAATATAACAAGGAAAAACATCTATGAAGTTCAATATCAAAAAGGTCGCAGCCGCATTTTTAAGTGTGGCAATGCTCACCACAAGCTCGGCTCAGCTTTCTGTTTTTGCACAGCAGACGCTTAAATATGAAGCCGAAAACGGCACTTTGGGCGGTTCTGCCTATATCCAAACAGACAGCTCCGCATCAGGCTCTAGGTCAGTTAGTTTTTCAGACTCAAGCTGCACATGGTCACAGACTGTTACAGTCAGCGAAAGCGGATACTACAAAATAAAGCTTTACAGCCGCGGGGAAGGCTCGAATAAGATAAACAACCTTTCTGTAAACGGCTCAAATGCAGGCACTTTCAGCAGTGCAAACGGCTCTGCCTATAAAGAGTCCACAGTGAATGGTATTTATCTCAAAAAGGGTCAGAACACTGTCAAAATAACAATGTCGTGGGGATATTTTACTCTCGACTACATAACCATTGAAAAAATGAGCTCTTCAAATGCCTACACTGCCGCTGAAAATCTCGTTGACCCATACGCTTCACAAAGCACACAGCGCCTTTACAGCTATATGAAAGACGTTTACGGCAAAAAGGTCATAACAGGACAGTATTGCGACGGTGGTCTTAACGGCACTGAGTTCAAAGCTATAAAGTCCGCCACTGGTCAGACCCCTGCTATGTTGGGTCTTGACTTTATGCGCTATACTCCATGCCGTGTCCAGAATGGTGACACCTCCGACGCTGTCGAAAAGGCTATCGAGTTCTCACGGGCAGGTGGAATAGTAACATTCTGCTGGCATTGGAACGTCCCTGACAAATATCTTCTCTCAGGTACAGACGGCGGAAATCCACGTTGGTGGGGTGGTTTTTACACCAAAAACGTTGACCGCTCAAAGTTCTCGCTTACCAAAATAATGAACGGCTCAGACCCTAAGGGCTACAACACTCTTATGAGCGACGTTGACGAGATTGCCAAACAACTCAAACGTCTTTCTGACGCAGACGTTCCGGTACTGTTCAGACCGCTCCACGAGGCAAGCGGTGGTTGGTTCTGGTGGGGTGCAGATGGCTCGGAAGCCTACAAAAAGCTTTGGCAGGCAATATATGACAAGCTCACGAATGAATACAAGCTTGACAATATCATATGGGTATGGAATGGTCAGGCGGCAAATTGGTATCCTGGCGACGAATATGTTGACATAATCGGAGAGGATATCTACCCAGGCACAAGAGATTATTCAGCCCAAAGCTCAAAATATCTTGAAGCCACAGACTATTCACCAAACGGAAAAATAGTTGCCCTTACAGAAAACGGCTGTCTTTTCGACCTTGACAAAGCCTTTGATGCAAACACCGCATGGTCATATTTCGGCACATGGAGCGGTGAGTTTTGCATATCAAGCTCTGAGAAATATACCGAGAAAAGTATGTGGCAAAAGGTCTATAACAGCGACTATGCCGTGACACTTTCAAGTCTGCCCGACCTGAAAAGCTATCCTATCAGCAGTGACAATACACAGATAACTCTTGACTCCACGTCAAAAGAAGTCACATACGGCGACAGCATTACCCTAAAAGCCAGCGTGACCTCAGACACTCCTCAGACAGTAACATGGAAAAGCTCCAACACAGCCGTTGCCACAGTAAAAGACGGTGTTGTGACCGCCACGGGCAAAGGCACAGCAAAGATAACAGCCTCCCTGCCTAACGGAAGGTCTGCCGTGTGCACTGTAAAGGTCACCACAAAAAAGCTTCCAACATCAGGCTATTCCTATGCAAGCACTGCACAGTACACAGGCAGTGCAATTATTCCGACAGTCACTGTTAAGGACGGAAGCAAAGTTCTCCGTCAGAACATCGACTATCGTGTGATAGTCACGAACAATGTTAAAATTGGTCACGCTAACATCACTATCTCAGGCATGGGCAACTACTACGGCAGTTATACCGCAGACTTTGACATTATCCCTGCCAAGCAGACCATACAAAAGCTTGAAACAAGATACAAAGGCTTCTTTGTGGATTGGGCGCAGAAAGGCTCTGCCACAGGCTATGACATTCAGTATTCCACCAGTGCAAACATGAGCGGTGCGGCTTCCAAACACCTCACTGCCAACAAGCCAGATAACCTGACAATAAGTGGTCTGACAGCCGATAAGACCTACTACGTTCGTGTGCGTTCCTACACAAACGTTGGAAGCAAGACTTATTATGGTCCATGGTCTGACATAAAAAACATAAAGACCGCAAAATATGATATCACAAAAGCTTCCGTTTCTGGCATTTCCACCAAGGCATACACAGGCAAGGCTATCACGCAGAACATTACTGTGAAATACAACGGCACTGCCCTGAAAAACGGAACTGATTACACAATTTCCTACTCAAACAACAAAAAAATCGGCAAGGCAATTGTCAAGATAACAGGCAAAGGCAAATACGGTGGCATTATCACAAAGACCTTTACCATAAACCCTGCCAAGCAGGAGATACAAAAGCTTACGTCTAAATCCAAAGCATTTTTCGTGGATTGGGCGCAGAAAGGCTCTGCAACGGGCTATGAGATACAGTATGCAACTAACTCCAAGTTTACAAACGCAAAGAAAGTCACCATAAAAAACAACAAGACCGACAAGACCACAATTTCCAAACTTAGAGGCAACAAGAAATATTACGTTCGTGTCCGTTCCTACACGGCAGTGAACGGCACAAAATATTACGGTGCATGGTCGGTTTCAAAGAGCGTGACTACAAAAAAATAAAGAAAAAGTGATTATCCATAGCAAAATAGAGGTCTGGCTCAAACGTCAGACCTCTATTATTTTTTATTTGCACACAAAAACACCCCGTATCATAAGACACGGGGTGAAATTTTTGTTATCTATTCAGATATCCTAAACTTTGCAAAAATTACTTCTTCTGTGCAATAGCAGCCTGAGCAGCAGCAAGTCTTGCAATTGGAACTCTGAATGGTGAGCAAGATACATAGTCAAGACCGATCTTGTTGCAGAACTCAACAGATGTTGGGTCGCCGCCGTGCTCACCGCAGATACCGCAGTGGAGCTTTGGATTAACTGGCTTACCAAGTTCAAGGGCCATTTCCATAAGCTTGCCTACGCCGTTCTGGTCGAGCTTAGCAAATGGATCGTTCTCATAGATCTTTGCATCATAGTAAGCATTGAGGAACTTACCAGCGTCATCTCTTGAGAAACCGAATGTCATCTGTGTAAGGTCGTTTGTACCGAAGCAGAAGAAGTCAGCTTCCTTAGCGATCTCGTCAGCTGTAAGAGCAGCTCTTGGGATCTCGATCATTGTACCAACCTCGTACTCAAGGTCAGAACCAGCAGCCTTGATCTCAGCGTCAGCAGTCTCAACAACGAACTTCTTAACATACTTAAGCTCCTTGATATCATTTACCAGTGGGATCATGATCTCAGGCTTAACTGTCCAGTCTGGGTGATTCTTCTTAACGTTGATTGCAGCCTTGATAACAGCCTTTGTCTGCATCTTAGCGATCTCAGGATATGTTACTGCAAGACGGCAGCCACGGTGACCCATCATTGGGTTGAACTCGTGGAGTGAAGCGATGATAGCCTTGATAGTCTCAACAGGCTTGTTCTGTGCCTTAGCAAGAGCCTCAATATCAGCCTCTTCTGTTGGTACGAACTCGTGAAGTGGTGGGTCAAGGAATCTGATAGTAACAGGGTTACCCTCAAGTGCCTCATAAAGAGCCTCGAAGTCAGCCTGCTGCATTGGCTCGATCTTAGCAAGAGCAGCCTCTCTCTCTTCAACTGTGTCTGAGCAGATCATCTCTCTGAATGCAGCGATTCTCTCAGGATCAAAGAACATGTGCTCTGTACGGCAAAGACCGATACCCTCAGCACCCAGCTCTCTTGCCTTCTTAGCGTCAGCAGGAGTATCTGCGTTTGTTCTAACCTTCATTGTTCTGAACTTGTCAGCCCAGCCCATAATCCTGCCGAACTCGCCAGCGATTGTAGCGTCAACAGTTGGAATGATACCATCATAAATGTTACCTGTTGAACCGTCGATTGAAATATAGTCACCCTCGTGGAACTCCTTGCCTGCGAGTGTGAACTTCTTGTTAGCCTCGTCCATAACGATATCTGAGCAGCCAGATACGCAGCATGTACCCATACCACGAGCAACAACGGCAGCGTGTGATGTCATACCGCCTCTAACTGTAAGGATACCCTGTGAAGCCTTCATACCTGTGATGTCCTCAGGTGATGTCTCAAGTCTTACGAGAACGACCTTCTCGCCTCTCTCGTTCCAAGCCTCAGCGTCATCAGCTGTGAATACGATCTTACCACAAGCAGCTCCTGGAGAAGCGCCAAGACCCTTGCCCATAGGAGTAGCAGCCTTGAGTGCCTTTGCGTCGAACTGTGGGTGAAGAAGTGTATCGAGGTTTCTTGGGTCGATCATTGCAACAGCCTCTTCCTCAGTTCTCATGCCCTCATCAACGAGGTCACAAGCGATCTTAAGAGCAGCCTGTGCAGTTCTCTTACCATTTCTTGTCTGCAGCATATAAAGCTTACCGTGCTCAACAGTGAACTCCATATCCTGCATATCTCTGTAGTGATCTTCAAGTGTCTTACAAACCTTGTTGAACTCAGCGAATGCCTCTGGGAACTTCTGCTCCATTTCAGAGATGTGCATTGGTGTACGAACACCAGCAACAACGTCCTCGCCCTGTGCGTTTGTAAGGAACTCACCGAACAGACCCTTAGCACCTGTAGCTGGGTCTCTTGTGAATGCAACACCTGTACCGCAGTCGTCACCCATGTTACCGAATGCCATGGACTGAACGTTTACTGCTGTACCCCATGAATAAGGGATATCGTTATCTCTTCTGTATACGTTAGCTCTTGGGTTATCCCATGAACGGAATACAGCCTTGATAGCGCCCATGAGCTGCTCCTTAGGATCAGTTGGGAAGTCAGAACCGATCTTAGACTTGTATTCTGCCTTGAACTGGTTAGCCAGTTCCTTAAGATCCTCAGCGTTCAGCTCAACGTCCTGCTTAACGCCCTTCTTAGCCTTCATTTCGTCGATAAGCTCTTCAAAATACTTCTTACCAACTTCCATAACTACGTCAGAATACATCTGAATGAATCTTCTGTAGCAGTCCCAAGCCCATCTTGGGTTACCAGACTGAGCAGCGATAGTCTCAACAACTTCTTCGTTAAGACCGAGGTTAAGGATTGTATCCATCATACCAGGCATTGATGCTCTAGCACCTGAACGTACAGAAACGAGGAGTGGGTTCTCCTTGTCACCGAACTTCTTGCCTGTGATCTCTTCCATCTTTACAATGTACTCGTTGATCTCTGCCATGATCTCAGGATTGATCTCACGGTTGTCCTCATAATACTGAGTACAAGCTTCCGTTGTGATCGTAAAGCCCTGAGGAACAGGGAGACCGATATTTGTCATCTCAGCAAGGTTAGCACCCTTACCGCCGAGAAGCTCTCTCATGTTGGCATTACCCTCAGAGAAAAGATAACAATACTTCTTTGCCATTGGTTTTTTACCTCCAAAAATTTTTTGAATTCCGAAGCGTGCGGACACAATTATCCCGTCGCCCACGGTTACATATATATTATAACAGATTTAAAGCCAAATTACCATAGGTTTTTCTCACTTTTATACATAAAATCTTATACAATATTTGCTCACTTTTTATGTGCAATATGACAGTTTTTAAATATCAACACATAAAAAAGCCCTGCTGAAATCAACAGGGCTGAAATGTCTATTTTGTCGGTGGAAGCAGCTGCCTCTGCAGAAAATACCTACTTATGTCCGATACCGCAGACAAACGGCAATTTATGATATGCCGTACATTTATAATGCGCTGAACGGGGTGCGCCACGCTTATCTCTAAGCCACCTATATCATACCATATCCGCAAGCATTTGTCAATAGCAAAATACAAATAAAAAGCCCTGCTGAAAAACAACAGGGCTGAAAAGTCTATTTCGTCGGCTGGAAGCCAAGATACCCAAGATACCTGTGACTTATGTCCGAACTCAGCAGACAAACTGTGATATATCAGGTCCTTCGACAGCTATATTATATCACATTACGGCTTATTTGTCAACCCTATACCACCTGGAAAAGATAAAATTTCAGATAATCCGTTTCAGGCACATTGAGAAGTATCGGGTGGTCAGGAGCTTGCTGTCTTGCTTCAATAAGCTTGAGCTGAACGCCTGCGTCCTTTGCAGCACTCATTACCATTTTCACAAACAGCCTGTTCTCCATAAAATGCGAACATGAGCAGGTGGCAAGATATCCGCCCCTTGGCAGAAGCCTCATTGCCCTGTAGTTTATCTCCTTGTATCCCCTCTCAGCGCTTCCAACTGTCTTTCTGCTCTTTGTGAAAGCGGGCGGGTCGAGGATTATCATGTCATAATCAGCCTTTTCTTCAAGAAGCTTCGGGAGCAGGTCGAAAACGTCTGCGCAAAGAAAATCCATTCTGTCAGTCAGACCGTTTCTCTCAGCATTCTCCCTGGCCGTATCAACAGCGAACTGTGAAACGTCCACTGCCGTAACGTGCCTTGCACCGCCCATTGCCGCATTAAGAGCAAACGAACCAGTGTGCGTAAAGCAGTCAAGGACCTTCTTGCCATTTGCTATCTTCGACACCGCAAGGCGGTTATATTTCTGGTCAAGGAAAAATCCAGTTTTCTGACCGTTCTCAACATCGACCTCATAGCGTATGCCATTCTCCGTTATCTCAGTGATATTTGACGGTGGCTCAGGGAGAAATTCAGCCCTATACCAGCCTTTGTACTGCTCCAGGCCCTCCAGCTTTCTGATAGAGACATCGTTACGCTCCATTATGCCCGAAACTTTAACTCCGTCCTTTTCAAGCTCTTCAACAAGAAGCCTGAATATCATATCCTTTATCATATCCATGCCGTAGGAAAGCACCTGCGAAACAAGTATATCTCCATACTTGTCGATAGTAAGCCCCGGCATGCCGTCAGCCTCACCAAAAATAAGCCTGCAAGCCGAAAAGTCGCCCCCCATAACAGTTTTTCTGTAATCTATAGCATAGCGGATACGTCTGCGGAAAAAGTTTTCCGAGAAATTTTCATTTGCGTTGTCAGATAAGATCCTTATCCTTATCTTGCTGTTAAGGCTGAGAAAACCAGTTCCAAGATAAGAGCCTTTTTCAGAGAAAACATCGCAAAGCTCGCCGTTTTTCAAGCCCTCAGGCTCGTTTCTCAGTTCGTCACAATACACCCATGGGTGACCGTTTTTCAGGGACATTTCCCCTTTTTTCGATATAGTGAACGCAGGATAGATTCTTTTGCTTTTCATTATTATACCTCACAATAATTTATACATTATCCACACAATATAAAACAGACCGTAGGGGACGACGCCCTCGGCGTCCCACCACTCCATGTTCTGTGTAAAAACATCAGCAACATTGCCTTAAAGTATAATTATAGCACAATTCTCTCTATTCTGCAATACATATGTATCGCCGCACCCGAAAATTTTCAGATGCGGCGTTATATGGGGGATTATAACATCAGCACTTTGTATTACAAAGCGCCAAAATGAAGAAAGCTTATTTGTCAGCAGGGTCAATAAACTCGATAGGATCTATCCACTGACCGTTCTTTTTCAAGCCAAAGTGCAGATGAGAAAGCTCTGCCGCTTCCGCCTGAGCAGTGTCGCCCACAGCACCTATGACCTCCCCTGCATTCACCTCGTCGCCCTCCTTGACGGACATTTCCTTTGACAGATTGTAGTAATGCCCTACAATGCCGTTTCCATGGTCGATAGTCATGCAGTTGCCCCACAGCGGGTCGTCCCATATCTTTGTAACAGTGCCCTTGTTCATCGCCTTGACAGGCTCGCCAAGGTCAGCTTTGATATCAACGCCATCATGGGTTTTCCAGTAGCCGAGAGTTTCCGACTTCACCAGCTCGCCATTAGAAAACGGCTCTAATATCTCACCGTTCACAGGCATAACATTTGGCTGCGTCTGAATGTCCACATCCGGTTTGGAGCTTTCGTCCTTTTTAACGTCCGTTTTCTTGTTATCAGCCTGCTTTGGCGCAGTGCTGTCAACGCTCGAAATAGTCAGATTGTCGGTGATATCCTCCATAGCCTTGTTATATGCAGCTATACCCGCACCGCCAAGAGCCAGCAGACACGCCGCAAGTGTAATGTAAACACCCTTCGCTCCCAGAGCCTTGCCTGCGTGTGAATTTCTGATACTGAATTTTTTCATACACACAAAACCTTTCTCCGATATGATTTCCGCAGCCACTGTTGCGCCCACGGCAGTCTTATGCTATCGGCGGCATAAGTCCTCTGGCATTATTTTTGACATATACGGGTAAAATATTCACAGCAAAATAAAAATACCGCACCAAAGTTTTCACCTAAGTGCGGTATTTCCTATTTCCGATCACATTTATGTAGGGGACGGCGCCCTCGATGCCCCGATGTCCTTGTATAGTTCCAATTATCCTTATCCGTTTTGTATATCTCTTATTCTATCATACTTATCTATCCTGCGACCTCTTTCTCGCAAACTTATACACAACTCCTGCCAGACAAAGGCAGACTATAACATCATAGCGGCTGTTGTCAGCACCTTTCACCGAAAATATCTCAGACAGTTTCATGCCGTTCCACGCATTGCTCAGCACAGTCATTGCCGCTACCCATACCACAGATGCCGCAAAGCAAAGTGCACCCTTGAAAAAGCCGTTCGCCTTTAGATACCTTATAATAAGGAACACAGCCCACACCAATGTCACACAAGCCACCGTTGCAAGCATACCGTCACGAAGGTCTACCACGTCACCGTATTTCAGCGTACCAAAAACAACGCAGGCAAAAGTCAGTACCGAATCCGCCGCCATGCACACAAGACCCTTGCTGTTTCTCACATACTTTTCAAGCTGTTCACTTCTCAGCACAAAAGGCAAAAATACGATAGCCTCCCCAAGGAGCGTTCCAAGTACCGCCATAACAAACCAATCCCCGTGAGAATAAATGCACCCTGTGGCATAAAGGAGCATAAGCGAAACCGTCGCAGAACCTAATGTCCATAACGCCCTGTTTTTCTTCACAAGCACAGGCACATTGATGAAAGAAAACGTCAGCATCAGCGACGTGATAAGCACCATGAACCAACCTATACCGCCATGAGCCACATTATAAATAAAGCTCGGTATTATCGCTGCAAGATAGCCTATCCCAGTTATGATAGTGTACCCCCGAACAAAGCTTTTATAACTTCGCGCCATAAACTCAGCCTCTCTCTGCTGATTGTCCTCGCTCGCCGTGCAAAGCTCGTGCTCAGAAATGCCCAGCACCCTGCAAAGTCCCGATATCATCGTTATATCAGGATATGATACCCCTCTCTCCCACTTGCTCACTGCCGACTCAGTAACATAAAGCTCCTTAGCAAGGTCTTTTTGAGAAAGCCCCAGTTCTTTTCTTTTTGATTGAATGAATTTTCCAAGAGTAATTTTATCTTCCATAGCATATCACCTTTCAATTTGTTCGGAGTGCACTCTCTATGGTCAACATTATAGCCCACGGCTTTGAAAAAGTCAACAAAATCGAGCTGGACTGTCAGTCAAGCCGCCTATTTACGCACTTTGCAGCACTTCCGCCAACACGCAGGCATAAAAAATCGCCCTGCTAAAAAGCAAGGCGTTGTTGGAGCGGGTCAGAGGGATCGCACCTCCATCTCCTTTCAGGAAGAAAAGTATTCTGGTAATTGAAATAAACCCGCAAAAAATATGAAGTCCTTACTCATCGTAAGGACTTTTTTGGAGCGGATTACGAGGCTCGAACTCGCTACCTC
>NZ_FR890788.1:0-232 GCF_000435935.1 Ruminococcus sp. CAG:57
CTAAGGTTATGGAAAGTGATGAACTGTTCGGGATCTACGGCAAGGACTGCTATACAAGCATTCGTTTCGGGCTATTCGCCGCAGAAGATATTACTGCCGCTGACGGTTCTGTTATTCCTGCGGACGGACTGCTTTCAGAGGTTTCACTTGCTGAGAATATGACTGCAAAATTTGATGTACAGATACCTTTCGGAAGGTATTATGTCAAAGAAATTTCTACTGATGAACACTA
>NZ_FR890788.1:277-509 GCF_000435935.1 Ruminococcus sp. CAG:57
CGAAGAAAAATATCTTGTAAACTTCGAATATATGGGACAGGACATCCGGACTGTGGATATTGACTGCGGACAATTCGTAAATCTTCTCAAGCGTGGCAGGATAGAGGGTCACAAGGTAGATGACAAGAGCGAACCTCTTGAAAATGCTGTGTTCGGTCTGTTTACTACCGACTGTGTGAAGTTCAGCAGAGATACTGCAATAATGACTGCCGCCTCAGATGAGAATGGCTGT
>NZ_FR890789.1:0-1000 GCF_000435935.1 Ruminococcus sp. CAG:57
ATTTTTTAAGTTAGCAACTTTAATGTATTTATCAGCCATTGTTATACCTCCTTAAAATGTCACTGTCACATTCAGTATGGCCGCCGCTATCCAATAGACGGATTTCTTGTAGTCCTTTTGCAAAGCGTATATGATAGCCGCTCCCACGTCCAACAGGATAAGCAGCAGCGGAAAAATGTATTCAGGTTTTATTTTCATCATTGCTTATTCCTCCTCAAACTTTTGTGCTCTTGTTACGGGAACATTCCCTCCAAATGATATTTCTTGAAACATTGCCATGACTCTTTTTCTTGATAAACCTCATCATACCTTGCCTGAATGCCGTCAAGCGTCATAGCTATTTCTTGCTGATACTTCACTTCGGGATAGTACGTAACTTGCATGAATTTGAAAATCTCAGGATTAATATTCATTCCGCTCTGATATCGTGCCAAAAACGCTTCCATTTCATATTCCAAGATATAGAAAAGATATCTCGTTCCCATGCTCTTGTCTTTGGGTTGAAATACGCCGTACTTGGTTTCCAGCTCTGAGTTCTCGCAAAGATATCTTACTTTTCCGTCCGTAGCGGATAGTTGAATATAGACAGTGCCTGCCTCGTATACTTTGCCTTTTTTCACACGTTCAAACGTCACAAGGTCAAGCAGTGGCTTGCGTTCTTTCTTGGCGTGTGAAAGAATATAGTCAGTGCGGTTTTCAAGATTTTTCAATTCAAGCCATGTTGCCATGGTTTCACCAACAATATCCTGCTCGGTGAAGAATTTCAAAAAATCGTCCTTGACCTGATTATATTCATCATCACCGCAGAGGTCTTTCAGCGTTGCCATAAGGTCATTCGTTGCCTTACGCACTTCAAGTTCGCTTTGTATCAGCTCTTTGCAGAGGTCTTTCAAAGGCGGAAGTTCTTCCTTTTCAAACGTGTCAACATAGCGTGGAATGTTCAAATTGTAGTCATTCTTAGCAATTTCCTCATAGCTTGCCACGTTTGAGAATTTTTCAA
>NZ_FR890789.1:1071-1304 GCF_000435935.1 Ruminococcus sp. CAG:57
CTGAATGTGCTCGTCCGTCATGACGTTCTGCTTGCCGTGCTTTTCAAAAAACTTTTCGGCACTGATAAACAAAATGTCTCTCGTTTGCTTGTTCTTGCTGAAGACGATAACATTGACAGGTATGCAGGTATTCAAAAACAAATTTTCAGGCAATGAGATAACTGCGTCTATCAAATTATTTTCTATGAGTTGCTTGCGGATCCTGCCCTCTGCATTACCTCTAAAGAGAACGC
>NZ_FR890789.1:1364-6584 GCF_000435935.1 Ruminococcus sp. CAG:57
CCACGTCCGACAGCCTCGACAAGCCGTCAAGTACAAACGCATAGTCACTAGCCTTAGCAGGTGCAAGGTCATAGCCTTCAAAGCGTGGGTCTGACTTTGGCTCCCATTTCAGTGAATAAGGTGGGTTTGATATGACAACGTCCGTTGCATTCTCCTCATACGTATCAACAACTTCTATGTCGCTGAACTCGTCCGATTTGCTCAGCTTATAGACTTTCTGCACTTCGTTGAGTAGGACGTTTTTTTGCAGAACCACAGCATTCTTATTTCTCAACGCAAGATTGAGAAGTAGCACAGGGATACTCATTTGCGATAATTCTTCGCATTGAAAGACGCTATCCCTATCCATACCAACCGACAGTGCGCCAGTTCCTGCACATATATCAATTATCTTTTCTGACTTTGGCGCAAGATTAGAAATCAACTTGCACAGACAATCTGGCGTATAATCCTGCTTTAGATTATTGCGGTTTGCGTTATTCTCTTGAAAATAGTCACGCAGGCAATCGTTATTGCCGTTGAAACCTTGCTTGACAAATTCCTTACATAGCTTGTCTTTTTCAACTTTGTCAAGAAGTTTCGCAAGAAGTGCCTGCGGAAGTTCAAAGCTTTCTTTTATGCCGAATAGCTGATTGATTATTTCTGTTGTCATCTATGTCTCGCTTTCAAAACATTACCCCTCAAGGTCATCAGCCGCCTGTCTGAGCCACTTGCTTGTGACAGTGATAAACTTTTCCTTGGTCTGCGGGTCTTCAATATCATTGATTTTTTCAATAAATTCTGTAAGCCCTTTCTGAACGTTTTCAAAGATGATCTTCAGCGCAACCCTTGCTTCGTTTGTATTGCCTGACTTCAATTTCTTTTCCAGCTCTGCCTTGGCGTGGTCCGCTTCTTCTGCCTCAGCCTTAGCCTTGCTGAGGGCGGTCTCATACTTAGCTACGGCTTCCTTAACTGCATTGTCACGTTCTGTCTGCGCTTCTTTAAGAGCGTTATCTTTTTCAGCTTCTGCCGCCTTCACGGCTTCACGGCTTGACTTCTTCAGCGCATTCAGCTCTTTCATGTGCTCAGCGTGAAGCTCCTGGCTGACAGACAGCCTTATCTTGTCAATTTCTTCTTCGTCGAGGTCTCTCTTAACTACCTCGATAGGCTTGTCCTCGGCCTGCTTAAGCTTTTCTCTCAGTTCTTCAATCTCAGCTCTGAGGGATTCGGCACTTTCTGTCTGCTCCTTTTTCTCCTCCTCAAGGAATGTCAGCTGCTCGCCTAACGCCTGCTTCTCCTTGATTAACTTTTTGACTTCTTCAACTGTCATTCCGCCGAGGTCATGTGTGTCAGCGAATTCTTCACGCTCATACTCTGGAAGCTTGGAGAGAAGTTCAAGCTTTGTCACGCCAATGCTTGCGTGCTCTTCGAGAAACTTTGTACTGTTGTCCTCATAGAGTTTGATATAGGTATACGCCTGACGCTCTTTGAATGTGTAATCGCCATTGCTTTCAAGATAGTTTTTGAAAGACTCATAGCCAAGTGCTATGTAGATCTTATAGTCTCTGATATTTTTCAGTGACCTGCCCATTTCTACGATAGCCGTTGCGGCTGTTCTGTAGCATTCACATATGTGCTGATGTTCTGCCATAGCCGTTTTCATAGATACTGTAATTTCTGTGTTTTCCATTGCGTTTCCTCCTATTTTGGTTAGTTATTCAGTGGGTATAAGCTGCACCTGTCAGTGCAATGTGAGATTATCAGCATTAAACAAACAAACTGGGGCGATTCCGTAACTGTTGTCTGCATAGCCGTAGCTGATAGCACCTACCGGGGAGACGTAACGCACGGCGTGATCGTAGCTGGTGTCGCACCTCCACGGAGTAAGCGTCCACATACACCCTTCAAAGAGCGGCACATAATCTCTATACTTGCGGTACTGGTCGCAAGTGAGCAGCGTTATATAATCTTCACAAATGCCGTAAGCTTTGTCGCCGTTATCTGCGACAAGGTCAGACGTTTGCTTTACAAGATGTTTCGTATCAAAGTGTTCCTCAAGCACATCTTCATTGAGAAAGCGCCGGAGAGTGGATTTCTCCCAGTTGTTGCAGCCGTCCTCGTATTCTTCGTTAAAAAGCTTTTCGCACCAACAATCAGCCGTTATCGCTAAGTAGTTGCCGTCGATAATGTCGAGGCATATAAAACGTATACCATTATATACGAACTCCTCACCGGGTCTTAGTTTGATCTCATTCATTGTAATTCCTCCTAGCTTGCTTTTCTCCTCTTATTCTGCTTCTTCTGACTATTCAGCCACTCTTGGAAGTTGACTTCAAACGCCTTGATTATTTCAGGCTTTTCAAGCTTCTTGCCCGTTAAGGGGTCTTTGGCTTGTTCATTCTTAAATCCGTGGCATTGCACGATATGGTCAGCATTGTCTATTTCAATCGTAAACCATGACTTATCAAGGTCAGACGGCTTTCTGATGAATAGAATTGTCGTGGCGCCGTTGCAATGCCTTGAAGCATAGCCGCCGACGCATATTTGCAATTTCTTTCCCTCTTTGATGATGCTTTCGGCATTCTTTGGCACGACCAGTTGAATGCCTGGATAGCTATAGCCCTTATATTTTTTGCAAAGCTTCTTGTATCTGGGCTTATAGACTTCCTCACGCTCGGCGGCTTCTTTTCTCTTGCGTTCAACTTCCATGAAGTTGAAGTTCTCAACTGCATTATCATGCGCTTCATTCAGCTCTCTCGGAAATGCTATGTTTTTTAATGAAAAATCATATCCGATTTTCAGCCCTATGTTAGCATAGTCATCATACAGTCGCACAAGACGACTTAATTCAGCGTGATCGTCTTGGCAACGATCTTCCTCTGAAGCGTGTTTCATGATGCGCTTGAGGTATTCGAGCACCTGCTCAGGGTCAACGCCCGCTTTTTCAATGCTAGTGCAGTAATCAGTAATATAGCTGTACATTCGGCAGTAGAAAATGTCTTTCTTCTTACCTTTGCGCTTGAAGTCCTGATACACCTCTATAACTCTTGCCGGCGTGTGATTTTCAAGAAATGCTTTCACTTCATTCAGCGTTAGATGCTTGAAGAATTTTTTCGGCGATGTTGCATTCCAGTTCAATATCTTATAATTTTTCTTGTTACGCCAAAGCAGATCCTGCACCATGGTGTCACAGTTCATTTTAACCGCCATTTCAAGTATCGGATACATAGCGTATGCGGTATAATAACGTTCTTGGTCATACTCTCTTATGTAGTGGCGACAACAGTAGCAATCAAAGCCTGAATACTTTAAGAATGTATCCTTAATTATATTCTTATATAGGTATACTTGTCTGTGATCAGCGAATCCGTTATTGAATGTACTGCACATTTTCCTCTTCATAGGCTCTATCATATAACACCAGCCGTTTCGACGGAATGAGGCATGCGAATGATAAACCTCAGCACTGCCTTTTCGCAGGACGTAAAGCTTTTGGAAATCGACCCAAAGATTGGGGATCCTGTCGAAGTCCTCCGTTCCGTATTCGTTATAGTCTTTATGAATCGTCGCCGCATATATATATACCACTTCTTCAACGGCTTTATATATGACGAAATCAACTACTTCATTTAATTGAACTTGCTTATATCCTGCCGCTTTATATTTGGCTTTCACACCGCAACATGGGCAGGTACCCAAATAGTTATGCCTGATGATATTATCATCAGTGTGGTATATATCACCATAATCATTACTATTGACCTTAAATTCGTGATTGCAGGACGTACAGAAACAGGTATAGCGCCCTTGGCTAGTCCTGCGGTAAAAGATATAGGGCGTAAAGTGACGATTAATCTCGGCACAATCGTCAACGTTGAGGGGCGGGAAGCCCTCAACGTCTTCTTTCTGGACATGGGTGAGACAGTCTGTGAATATAGGCTTATATACTAATGACTGTTCTTTGTTATTGTTTATCCACACTTTCAATCACCTCTCAGAAAAGGTCATCAAAAGAAACTGTGATCGACTTGCGTTTCTGCTCAGGCGCTTCCTTGTTGACACTACCGCAGAGGTCTATATCCATGTGATAGCGTATCTTACAGCCAGGGAAGAAAAAGCCCGCTGCGGTCTCATAAGTCTTGAAGTCTGATAGTGCAAAGTTGCTATCCTTAATTGCTTTGTAAACTTCTTCAAAACACTTCTGAAGTGTGCCGCCCTGAGCGACCGCCTGTGCGAACTCCTCGTCTTGCTTGACAAAACTTTCAAGAGCGTCTATGACAGGCTGAATGATAGTACTCAGCACTGTGTTCGCCGATGCTCCACCGCTAAGCTTAACGTCCTCTCGTTCGTCTGTGAGTTTCTTCAACGCCTGCTCTCTGTAGCTAGTCATATCTCTTTACCTCCTCTATTCCGAATGCAACATATCCATTCTTCAACCCCCAACCACTTAGGACATATGTTATCCTATATCTGCGGTTTGATATCACATGAATAGCAGGATGTCCGTTACTTACTGGAATGAATTCAATCGTGTCTCCAGGCTGAAAGCCTCTGTCATTTTTACGAATTTCAAAACACTTCTTACCTGTGACAACTGCTTCACAGAAGCATTCTTCCAGCTTCAAGGTATGCGTTGTTGGTTTTTCCAAGAATTCTATCTGTTCTTCTGGGATAAGATTGCTGTTTGAATTAAGCGGTTGGTAATCTTTTTGGAAATAGAAATCTGCGAATTCCTCTATCTCATAGCCGCATCTCTTATAGTAGCCCAGCCTTTGATAATGCAGTCCCCTTTGTGCGGAAACGCTATTGTCATGTACTATGCACGTATCATATGCGCAGTCCGGCCAAAGATTGAGCTTATCAACTTCTTTGCCGGTGCACCATGTAAGCCCCTGCGCCTTGCATTCTTTCATAAAGTTATCGTATTCTTCCTGAGTCTTGACGTGAACAGCTATGTTCTCATACTTAAATTTTCTCCAATCAAATGTTGGTTTCTGATTATTTGAATTCATCTGCATTATAATCCTCCGTTCTGGTTTTGAAGAACTTGCAGCGTGTGCAAGTTTCTTGCGCTGGCTTCTCGACTAGCGCCATACACTCTTGTCTTATGCTATTATAAAAAATACATGGGCCTGCGTTATGCCTTGGCGGGGGCGATTTGTAATTCAGTCGCTTTCTGGCGCCTGCAAGTTCAGCATTATAGCATAGCAGGTCAACGTCTGTTATAATCGGCATTTACTC
>NZ_FR890789.1:6701-19240 GCF_000435935.1 Ruminococcus sp. CAG:57
CTCTCTGCTCACATTCTGACATTCCTTCGTAGATAGTGAGCATATTTGTGCAGGCTTCGTCAGCGGTATTATATGCTTGACAAATATGCCCTTTTGTGTTATCATCAAGGTGTATGTTATCGGTATCTTCTTTTACAGATACCTCCGAGCTTGTGCCTGTTGCCGCAGGTGCAGGCTCGTTTTTCATGTATTCGAGAATATGATTCATGAAACCAGTAATGCAATTATCCGTACCCATAAGTGGGCATGGTCCACAGTTGTCTACTATACAGCATTTAGCCACAGTAATTATCTCATTTTTCGTCATCTTTATCCTCCTTAAACTTTTTCTCCCAGTGCTTTTCAATGGCACCAAGTACTATGTACATCACGATATCCACAACGATAAGCGTCGCTATGGATAACAGTATTATTCCTATGGTACTCATTTTCATTTTCCTTTCGTTCCTGCTTCGACTTCTGTCACTACGATAGACCCGTTGTCGATAAGAGATTGAATTCGTTTTTCAAAATCAAAACGCTGCTTGTCTGTAAGCCCTATGGTCTTCGGTATGCCACGGCTCTTAAGATACATGGTATACATACTATGTATCACGACGTTGGCAAGGTTGAAACGATACTTGACGTTAGGAAACTGCTTAGATTCTTTTCGATAGATAGTATTATCGACGTATACTGTCTTACTCATTGTTGTCACCTAGGCGGCAGTTGCTCTCAGCGTCATTGAGGTGATAGAACTTGCAGTCTGTACACTCCATGCAGACATTACAGCCCGTGACTACGTTCAGCTCGTTTTCAGCAAGATACTTCTTGACGTTCCCTCTGAGGTATTCGTCTATTGCTGACGCATATCTGCTGACAGCTATAAGAGGATTACGGCGCTGATTAGAGCTGAGTGACGTTTCCAACGGCTTTCCGTCCACAGTGATGACATATTCACCACCTATGCGGTTAAGTCTGACTGCGTTGTTGAAATCATACATCAGTAAATCATCTCCCATACCTGCCCAAGACCGAGCATTACTACTATTATCATGAAAGCAAAGAAGATAGTCAGCAAGGCCATTGCGAAGCACTCTCTGCGATCTTCACGCTTTCGACGGGTAACGAGCTTGTTATGCTTGTCTCTCTGCTCCCTCATTGCCAGGTAATCAACCGCCTTGACATCTTCACTGATTGCAAGGACTACGTCTTTTCTTGTCATAATTTTTCCTCCATTTTCTCATGTTTCTTTTGATTTGCTGATAATAACCGTCATAATCTGATATTATCATCTTAACGCTGGTATTGTCCGCCATGTCAACGATGATGAATTCGCCGGCACATATAGAATAGCCGTGGCGTATCTCTCGGACATAGCTTTCAATTCCCATATCCGTTGCTATTCTGATGACGGATTGCGATATCAGTGAACTGCGGGTATCACTCTTTGCGTACATCTCCGTTACCCTCCAATTCTTTGATACGCTCCTCGATATCAGCCACCAAATGCTTCTCTATGGTCTGCGCCACGTAGTAGCTCAGGAGGTCTTCTTTGCTCAGATCTCCATGCCATAGCTTGTCACCGACAAGCTGAGCCTTACCAATGGCTCTTTCTATCTCAGCGTTTGTTCTTTCGCCGATAATGGCGTCTATCTTCATGATGTGCAGCACTTCTTATTCCTCTCTTTCTGTTTGAAATGGCGGTAAAGAATGCTTGCGATAACGTCAGCCGGTATCTTCTTGACCTTGCGGCGTGTTTCTATGATCTTGCCGTCCTCTATGCGATATGTAACGCTTACGGGAATATCAATCGTTTCTTTCACTTTACTGCCCCTCTTTTTTTACATTCTCAGCTGACCAGCGCCGGAACGCTTCCAAGCCTGCTAAGGCTTCTTTCTGCTCCTGCAGGGTAGTCCTGACCTTGTCTTTGACTCTGAACTTGCGGATATCGACCTGACCCACTGTGCATTCTTCGATGTAATCATCTATACCCAGCGCCTTGACCTGCTCCCTAGGATTGTCAATGAAAGTTTCCAACATGGCGTTCTGAATGGCTTTCATACGCTTGCCGCCCACGCCATACTCTGTGGCGGTCTGCACAAGCGCCAGCTTGATGTTGTCCGCCAGAATAGCCCTGTTCTGGAGATTGAACTCTTTGCAATTCCGTTCAACGAACGTTACTGCCATGTTCAGATCTATGCCGCTATTCTCGCACGCCCGCTGCATTTTATAGGCATATACACCGTCCTTGTCCCACTCGTTGGCAATTTTGCAGTTGTCTGCAAAATCATCTATCCATTGGCGACATTTCTTAGGATAGAACGTCTTAGGATACTCCTTATTCAGCACTATCAGCAGGGAGCAGAGCAGTTCATAGTTCTTGACTATGACCTCAAATGCAAGGCGGTTCTTATGATAGTCTTTTATCTTATGGTTTGTCACTTTTATTCTCCTTTTTTAACTTGAATGCTCCCACCCTGTATGATATAATAAATTTGAAATATATCAGAAAGGGGGGATAACTATGAAACTAAACTATGATTGTGTTCGTGAACTTTTGCTAACTCTTGAAGAAAACCTAGTCATGGGCGATAGCTTGTCATTTCCAAGCTTAACCCTTAAGCAGGTCTGTGAGAAAATGCCAGACTTCTCACGAGCCGATATTGCGTATGCCTCAACGAAGCTCTTGGAAGCCGAATATATTGAGGCAAACTCCATAGAATCTGACAGCAAGATTATAAAGATTGTCTACAGCAGTATCACATATGAGGGTCACCAATATCTCGACAGCATTCGGGATTCTAAGCTGTGGAGCACTGTTAAGAAAAATGCCAAAGCGCTGACTTTTGAATTGGTCAAGAAACTTGCTGAAATATATGTTGTGGATAAGTTCACGCCTTGATCATAGCTGTTTCTGAATAAAGTCTGTTATGACTTTGTTCAACGTTTTGCTTTTGATTTTTATAATCTCATTTTCCTCAGGAGATAGCTCATTCACGAGTTTATTTCCTGAGACTTCTTTTTTTAAAGAGCAGAACGCTCTTGCAATCTCAGGAAGAACACTGTCATATACTATCTCATTGAACTCATGGTCTGTTGATTTTGACACTGGTATCACCTCTTTTTTATCATTTTGTTGAGGTCAACAAAATGTTATTATGCTGACCAGCCATAAAGCTGATTAGGCTCAACACCAAGCTTCGTAGCAATGATAATCACATCATCAGTTGTTATCATCTTATAGCCATTCAGCATATTGTTGAATGTTCTGTAGTCGTAGCCGAGGATTTCGGCAACTTTCTTCTGCTTAAGACCTCTGTCATCAATGATCTTCTTAAGCTGTTCTGCTACGATTGATTTCTTAGCCTTATTTGTCATAATGGACATCTCCTTTCATGGATTAGTTAAAGTTTCTTGTACTTTACATATATTCTAGCACAAGTTTCTTGAACTGTCAAGATGTTTTGTACAAGTTTCTTGTACAAAAGTGTACAAATATTCGCATTAGAATTTGTACACAATTCTTGATATTAACATCAAATTTCTTGTACTTTTATCTTGACATACTTGTATTATTGTGGTAGAATATAAGTATAGAAGGGAGGGAAACATATGAGTCTAGGGTCACGAATAAAGGAAAAAAGAGAACAACTTGGAATGACACAAAAGCAATTAGCTGACAAGCTTGGCGTTACAAAATCGGCAATATGCAATTATGAGAATGGAACGTCAAGCCCTAAAGAAGATGTTCTGTTAAATATTTTTAAAGTCCTATCAGTTGATCCAAACTACCTCTATCAGGACTCGGTAAATGTTACCGAGAACTCAAAGAAAAAAGACGAAATAATCGAAAACATTCGCCTTTTTCTTGACGATCTTTCCGATGAAGACTTAACTAATCTTTATGATTATTTGGAGTTTTTAAAATGGAAAACTTCCAAAAGGAAAGAAAAATAAAAAAATAAGCACTCCACAAAACGTGAAGTGCTTATTCGCCTGCCTGTATGTAGGCGGTACCCTATTCGTCGGACTTGTTTTCAAACAGAAGTGAATAAATCATTTCTGCCAACTGGTCCTGCAGCTCCTTACGCTCAGCGTCAGTCATGCTGCTCACCCCTTTCTTTTTCATTTTTTGAAAAAATATGTTTAAATCCCCTTATGCTGGTTATAACATATTTCGGCAAAAAATGCAGTAAAATTTCCTATAATAAATTTATTTTAGGATTTTTACCAAATCAGAAAGATCACATTTGAGCACAATAACCAAACGTGCAATAACTTCAATTGTAGGGTTTGCTTTGCCGGTCAATATCTTGCTTATTTCCCCCTCACTTATCTCGGCAAGCTCTGCAAGCTGTTTTCCGCTAATGTGCTTCTCGTGCATTATCTTTTTTAATTCGATTTTATAATTTTTAGTGTTCATATATATAGAATGCACCTCCTATATATATCTAATACCATATGAATTTTGGAAAAAGAATAGCCCAACTTTTGGAGATGCATTTTTTTATAAATTTATAAAGGAGTAACAGCAAAAATGAAGAAAACTGTTATCTTAGCCATCGTAATATCAACCTTGTTGATGTTGACAAGTTGCTCAGAGTCGGTCAGTGACGTATCATCAACTTCAACAACGCCTACTGTTACGAATGAGACATCTAAGAACTATAGAGCCTTAGAAAGGTGTGTATCGATATGAATAAATGTAATATATGCCATTGTAATCTTGGTTTATTTTCAAAAAACAAGCGAATCAGAGATGGTTATATATGTGATGATTGCTTGAAACGTTCAGGCATCAACAAGCCTAAGATAGAAATAACCATAAAGGACGTGCGTAACGCTCTTTATGGAGATCTTCCAGAGCCACAGAAAAAAGCTGTGCCGAAAGCTTCTTCACATAATGACAAGGATAATGTGATTGATAAGTATTTTAGAATAAATAAGGCAGCACACCGATTTTCTTTTGGCAGTGGTGCTGATTATAGGTATAACCAGCTTGTGAGCTATGAGCTTCTTGAAGACGATGAAACTGTAACAATGGGCGGAAACGGTGTCAAGCGTGCGGTTGTCGGCGGTATACTTGCAGGAACGGCGGGTGCTATAGTTGGCGCAAGCACTGCTAAGAACAGCTCTAAGCAGCTTGCAAATATGCTGAAAATTAAAGTGGTTATAGATCCTAACACTCAGGTAAGATATGTGCATTTCGACGTGAAGGGGCTTGCCAAGGATACGGTGGCGTATCGTGCCGCATATAAAAATGCCCAGCAGGTCATGGCCATGCTGGGCGAAATTGAACAGTATAATAAACAGCAGAATGCAAATCCTGCTGATGAAAAAGTTATATCTATCCCTGAGCAGATAAAGGAATACAAAAGCCTGCTCGATTGTGGAGCCATAACGCAGGAAGAATACGATATTAAGAAAAAAGAGTTATTGAAGTCTTAAGGAGAACACTATGAGCAATGCAGTTATATATGCAAGATACTCTTCAGACAAGCAGTCTGAGGATAGCATTGAAGCCCAGCTCAGGGCGTGCAGGCAGTACGCCGCCACTAAGGGATATAATATCGTAGCAGTATATGCGGATGAGGCTATCAGTGGTAAGGGGTCAATGACGGCAAGCCGTGCGCAGTATCAAAAAATGTTGAGAGACTGCAATAAGGGTACTTTCGATACTATTCTTATTCACAAATACGATCGTGTGGCTAGATCACTGGGCGAACACGTTAATCTTGACACTCGCCTGCAGAAAATGGGCATAACACTGATAGCGGTAGGTCAGGACTTCGGCTTCGGCCCGGAGAGCAAGATAATGCGTGCGCTGATGTGGTCTATGTCAGAATACTATATAGATAACCTTGCAAATGAAACGAAAAAGGGAGAACGTGAAATAGCCCTGAAAGGTCTTCACAATGGCGGCTATCCGCCGTTTGGATATGACATTGTTGATCAGAAGTATGTTATAAACCCCTATGAAGCGGAATATGTCCGCAAGATCTTTGCGGCGGTGAAAAATCACGAGGGAACTAAGGACATTATCGCAGAAATGGCGGCAGTGGGCATTGTGGGCAAGCGTGGAAAGCCCTTGAAGTATTCTGCAGTATATGAGATACTACGAAACGAGAAATACACAGGAACATATATATACTGTGTTGACGAGGAAAAGGATAGATCCAAGCGCAGGTCTAAGCCTAATGCTATAAGAATAGAAAATGCCTTGCCGATGATAATCGACAAGGCAACATTTAACGAGGTGCAGAAGATTATGGATAGCAGAAAACAGAGTGGACCAAAGACATCATATCTATGCAGTGGGTTAGTCTACTGCTCATGCGGTGCGAAAATGCACGCACACATATCAACGAAGAAAGGACACGTATATCACTACTATCGTTGTTCAAAGAAGTGCGGTGCACCTATGATATCTATGGATATCGTTGATGACGCCGCTAAGACATATCTTCGCACCCTGCTTAACGAAGAAAATCAAAAGGCTATTGCTAATGCTATGCGAAAGTACAAGTGCGGAGAGCCTGAGAGAGCCGCTGATTTCAAAAAGATAGTTGCATCTAAAATATCGGAGAAGCAGAAGCAGTATGACACCTTGATGACCAACATGTCAAGTGGTGTCCTCCCAGCTGATGTTATCGAGGATATCGGTGCGAAGATGAACCAGCTCCGTTCTGAGATAGAGGCATTGAAGAAGACGGAAATGCCAAAGGACTACACTACGGATCAGATTTCTCTTTGGCTCAAGGCTCTGCATGACAGCCCAGACGATAAAGCTATACGCCTGCTCATTTCTCGTATAGATATAAAAAACACGACCGAAATTAACATACAAAGTACATTAACTTCGGTCGTGGGAACTATTGGTTGCGGGAGCTGGATTTGAACCAACGACCTTCGGGTTATGAGCCCGACGAGCTACCGAACTGCTCCATCCCGCGATATTTTACTGCTTTTTTACTGCTCTCTCCTGAGTGCTTATTTATTATATCACAAATGAATGTGAATGTCAATACCTTTTTTGCAATTTTTTTATTTTGACTGAAAACTCTTGACTATTGTATCCAAATCGGGTATAATATATACGATATCGGGGTGTGGCGCAGATTGGTAGCGCGCTACCTTGGGGTGGTAGAGGTCGCCTGTTCAAATCAGGTCACTCCGACCAATATGTAAAAACGGCTTTCCTCTATTGTGGAGAGCCGTTTTTTAGTTGTCAAAATATTCTAACACAAAAAAGCTCCGACGGCAAATCGGAGCTTTTGGTTTTATATTACATCTTCGCAAGCTTTGCAAATTCTGCTTTCAGTGCAGGATAGATCTCTGTGTAAAGCTTGTAGTATTTCTCATACTCAGGTACTCGCTCTGCTTCAGGCTGCTGTACCTTGTCGGTCTTTACTACTGCCTTACAAGCTTCCGGTACTGATGAGTAAATGCCTGCGCCTGTTGCCGCAAGAAGTGCTACGCCAAGGGCTGGACCTTCTTTCGATGAAGCTGTTTTTACAGGGCAGTTGTAAAGATCTGCGAGCATTGATCTCCACAGCGGTGAGCTTCCGCCGCCTCCGCATGCCATCATGTCGGATACGTTGATATCCATTTCTCTGAATACCTCAACGCAATCTCTCAGGGAGTATGATACGCCCTCCATTACTGCTCTCAGCATATCACGCTTTGTGTGCATTGCGGAAAGTCCGAAGAATACTCCTCTTGCGTCAGGGTCAAGATGCGGTGTTCTTTCGCCCATGAGATATGGCAGATAGAGAAGTCTGTTTGCACCAACAGGCACTTTCTCTGCTTCCTTATCCATGAGATAATATTCGTCAACGCCCATGCACTTTGCTGTTTCTTTCTCTGCATTGCAGAAATTATCCCTAAACCATTTCAGCGAAAGTCCTGCGCCTTGTGTAACACCCATAACGTGCCATGCGTTCGGCACTGCTGCACAGCAGGTGTGAACTCTGCCCTTTGGGTCGATAGAGATAGAAGAAGTGTGTGCGAATACAACGCCTGATGTTCCGATAGTTGTGAACGCCTTACCGTCCTCTGCAACGCCTGTTCCGATAGCCGCAGCGGCATTGTCGCCTGCTCCGCCTACTACTATAGTACCCTCTTTAAGTCCTGTAAGCTCAGCCATTTTCTTTGTGACCTTGCCTGTTACCTCGCATGACTCGTACACCTTGCCCAGCATTGACATATCAATGTCAAGCGTATCGCAGACTTCCTTTGACCAACAGCGGTTTGGCACGTCAAGAAGCTGCATACCGCTGGCGTCGGAAACCTCTGTTGCATATTCGCCAGTGAGGATAAATCTCAGATAGTCCTTTGGCAGAAGAATGTGTCTGCACTTTTCATATATATCAGGCTCGTTGTTCTTTACCCAAAGAATTTTCGCAGCCGTCCAGCCTGTGAGGGCAGGGTTTGCTGTTATCTTGATGAGCTTTTCTCTGCCTAGCTTTTCGTTCATTTCTTCAACTTCTGCAGCAGTTCTCTGATCGCACCATATTATGGACTTTCTAAGAACGTTGTTGTCCTTATCCAGCATAACAAGTCCGTGCATCTGACCTGAGATACCAACACCTGCAACGTCCTCTTTATTTACACCGCTTTTGGTCATAACAGCCTTGATAGTGTTTATCATTGCGTTTGCCCAGTCAGCAGGATCTTGCTCTGCATAGCCGTTTTTAGGCTGATACATAGGATATTCAATAGTTACAGAAGAGATAACAGTGCCCTTTTCGTCAAAAAGCACCGTCTTAGTGCCGCTTGTGCCGCAGTCTACGCCGATTACATAAGCCATATTTTTTACTCCTTTATAATATGTATAGTATCATTTGTTTTTGCTAAAACGATTACATTAATTATACAATATTTCTCTCTGAAATGCAATACCCATAAAACGTTTTCGCAAAATTTATCTGCACATAAAAACAGGACGGTGGGGCTACCGTCCTATAAGTTTGTTGAAAGACCTGTCGAACTTGTTGGCGGGACGTCGTGTCTGCGTTATTGGCAGGGTACGGTTTTATACCGCCATTTTAAGTCTAGTCTGCTTTCTCAAGCACAAAGAATGTGCTGTTGTTTTCGCTTTTCATTTCCTTTATAGCCCAGCCTGCCGCAATCAGACTGTTGAGCTTTTCAACTCGCTGAAATCTGTCCATATCCGGGGCTTTTCCATCATGGGCTTTGTCCTCATTTCTTGAAACATAAAATATCTTTTGCATATATATCCTCTTTCCCTGAGAGTGACAATTGTTCCCCGATTTTTATACAACTGTCGCATTTTATTGATTACATTATACTACACAAATATGGAGATTTCAAGGAATACCAAAAATTTTAACCTCTTTTTAACGCTTTAGTATTATTCTGATTTTTCATGCTTTTCAGTGCTTATTATATATAACGGCATAGGTAAGGTGAAAAAATGCACGTTTTCAGGGCTGCTTTATGTGCTGATATGTACAAAAACTTATGACGAGTGAGTATTTTTATATGACAGCCCTTGACTTTTTTTTATAAAAGGCATATAATAATATTATTAATTTATATATTTATAGTCTTTATAAATAATGAAACTAAGAAACTAATTTATATGGAGGGTTTAACAATGGGTAGAGTATATAACTTCAGTGCAGGTCCTGCTGTACTCCCTGAGGAAGTGCTTAAGGAAGCTGCCGATGAAATGCTCGATTATAAGGGCACAGGTATGAGCGTAATGGAGATGAGCCACCGTTCCAAGGCGTTCGATGACATCATCAAGGAAGCTGAAAAGGACATCAGAGATCTTATGGGTATCCCTGATAACTATAAGGTACTGTTCCTTCAGGGCGGTGCTTCTCAGCAGTTCGCAGCCGTTCCTATGAACCTTATGAAGAACAAGAAAGCGGCTTACATAATCACAGGTCAGTGGGCTAAGAAGGCTTATCAGGAGGCTCAGAAATACGGCGAGGCTGTTGCTGTGGCTTCTTCTGCTGACAAGACTTTCTCTTATATCCCTGATTGTTCAGATCTGGATATCCCAGAGGACGCTGACTATGTTTATATCTGCGAAAACAATACTATCTATGGTACAAAGTACAAGACTCTGCCTAACACAAAGGGTCACACACTTGTTGCAGACGTTTCTTCCTGCTTCCTGTCTGAGCCTGTTGACGTAACAAAGTACGGCGTTATTTACGGCGGCGTTCAGAAGAACGTTGGTCCTGCCGGCGTTGTTATTGCTATCATCAGAGAAGATCTTATCACTGACGATGTTCTCGAGGGAACACCTACAATGCTCAAGTGGAAAACTCAGGCTGACGCTGACTCTCTTTACAATACACCTCCTTGCTATGGCATCTACATCTGCGGCAAGGTATTCAAGTGGATAAAGAAAATGGGCGGTCTTGAGGCTATGAAGGCTCACAACGAGAAAAAGGCTAAGATACTCTATGATTATCTTGACCAGAGCAAGCTTTTCAAGGGCACTGTTGTTCCTGAGGACAGATCTCTTATGAACGTTCCATTCGTAACAGGCGACGCTGAGCTTGACAAGAAGTTCGTTGCTGAGGCTACAGCAGCAGGCTTTGTAAACCTCAAGGGTCACAGAACTGTTGGCGGTATGAGAGCTTCTATCTACAACGCAATGCCTATCGAGGGCGTTGAAAAGCTTGTTGAGTTCATGAAGAAGTTTGAGGCTGAGAACGCATAATCAGATTTGATCGAGGTGAAATTTCAATGCTTCATCGATTGCTTCATATGATAAGCACTGCTGATTTGATCAAAAACAATCCGGACGATTGGCGTGATAAGCTTAATGAAAGAAGTAAGTCAAAAGGCAAAGTTGTTCTCGTTCTTTTCGCTGTAATACTTGTTCTTTGCCTGTTTGTAAGAATTATCACTTAAATAGATGAAAGAGGTTAGTTTAATGTACAACATATTGACTTTGAATAAGATCGCCGCTTGCGGTACAGATATTTTCGACAAGGCTAAGTACACAGTAAGCGACAATGCTGAAAATCCTACCGCTATAATGGTACGTTCAGCAAAGATGCACGATATGGAAATGCCTGAGAGCCTGCTTGCTATTGCAAGAGCAGGTGCTGGCGTAAACAATATTCCAGTTGAGAAGTGCGCAGAGCAGGGAATCGTTGTATTCAACACACCTGGCGCAAACTCAAACGCTGTTAAGGAGCTTGCTATTTGTGCGCTTCTTCTTTCTTCAAGAAAGATAACAGAGGCTGCTGCATGGGCTGCATCACTCAAGGGCACTCCTGACGCTCCAAAGACAGTTGAGGGCGGCAAGTCTAAGTTCGCGGGTCCTGAGATATTGGGCAAGACTCTTGGCGTAATCGGTCTTGGTGCTATCGGCGGAAAGATCGCAAACGCAGCCGTTGCACTTGGCATGGACGTTATCGGCTATGACCCATTCCTTTCTGTAAACGCAGCTATCCAGCTCGAGCCTGCTGTAAAGGTAACTGCTGATATCAACGATATTTACAAGAACAGTGACTATATCACTATCCACGTTCCTTATACACCTGACACAAAGAACACTATCGACGAAGCTCAGATAGCAATGATGAAGGACGGCGTTCGTCTTATCAACCTTGCAAGAGGCGAGCTTATCAACAGTGCGGCTGTTGTAAAGGCTATCAAGGACGGCAAGGTTGCAAAGTATGTAACAGACTTTGCAGATGATGTTGTTCTTGGCGAGGAGAATGTTATCGTTCTTCCACACCTTGGCGCTTCTACACCTGAGTCTGAGGACAACTGCGCAACAATGGCGGCTCACGAGCTTATCGACTATATCGAGAAGGGAACTATCAAGAATTCTGTAAACTTCCCTAATGCAGAGCTTGCTAAAACAGGCGACCACCTTGTTTGCGTGCTTCACAAGAACGTTCCTGCTCTTATTGCACAGATCACATCTGTTGTATCTGACAAGGGCGCAAATATCGAGAACCTTGTAAACAAGTCTAAGAAAGACTGGGCTTACACAATGCTCGATGTTACAGGCGACGTTGACGCTGACGCTTTCAAGTCTATCGAGGGCGTTGTTGGCGTAAGAGTTCTTTAATTGTTGATAAAAGAAATTTTATATGCAGCAATGAGGCTGCCCACGGACGAACTGCGTCTTGGGCAGCCTTTTTTGATACAAAAAAAGCTATAATTTAAGTGAAAAATGGAGGAATTTAAAATGGACAAACTTATAACAGCAATTTTATTTATCGGAATACCAATGGCACTGACTCAGCTTATTTACAGGATAATTGACCACAAGGGTAACAAGACTGCAAAGCTTGCGGAGCGTTTTCCTGTGCTTGTGAAAAGAAAGTTTCTTGTGCAGATAGGCGGAGCAATGGCGTTCGTTATCGTGTTCGGGCTTATCTCGCTTCTGCTTGACCTGCCTATCAAGGTGTTTTTCATTGTGTGCGGAGTTGTAGTGGGCGTGATAAACGGCATGGCGGTCACGCTTATGTACAGAGATTAGTCGGTTGCAACGTGGCAACTGATGAAAAAGAAAAGGCGCTGTAAAAAAACGCGCAATAAAAAAAGACTGCAAC
>NZ_FR890790.1:0-1316 GCF_000435935.1 Ruminococcus sp. CAG:57
GGCATATTTGCAGATGAGGGTATCAGCGGAACGCAGACAAAGAAAAGAACAGAATTTAATCGTATGATAAGAATGTGCAAAAAGAAGAAAATAGACCTCATAATTACAAAGTCTATAAGCCGTTTTTCAAGAAACACGGTTGATTGTCTTCAGTACATAAGGCAGCTGAAGGAATTGGGTATTGGCGTTATTTTCGAAAAAGAGAACATAAACACGCTGACAATGACAAGCGAGTTTATGATAGCTTTGTATGGAAGTTTTGCACAGGCAGAATCGGAATCCATAAGTAAAAACGTAAGCTGGGGCAAAGAAAAAGCCTACCGTGAGGGCAAGGTGCAGTTTCAGTATAAATATCTGCTTGGGTATAAAAAAGGTGAAGACGGAAAACCGGAGATAGTACCCGAAGAGGCTGAAACAGTAAGGCTGATATATACGCTGTTTCTCGACGGATACAGCATGAGCAGGATAAAAAAGCTCCTCGAGAACAAAGGCATTTTGACTTCACAGGGAAAGAAAGTATGGAACGAATCACTTATCCGCAGCATTTTGAAAAACGAAAAGTATGCAGGCGACGCACTTCTGCAAAAGACTTTTACCTCAGATTGTATCACTCACAAGATAGTTAAAAATCACGGCGAACGCCCGATGTATCTTGTGACAGATCATCATGAACCCATAATCGACCGTGACACATACAATAGAGTCCAGCAGGAGCTTGCAAGGAGAAGTTCAAAAAGAAAGGTATCAGATAAAACTACTACCGAGCAAGGAAAATACAGCAGTAAATATGCACTTACGGAACTGCTTATCTGTGGAAAATGCGGCACGCCTTACCGCCGTACAACGTGGACTTCAAGAGGCAAAAAGCAAATTGTCTGGCGGTGTATAAGCCGACTGGAACACGGCAGAAGATACTGTTCCGATTCGCCCACGATAAAGGAAGAACAGTTCCACAAAGCCATAATACGAGCGATAAATAACTACTACTCTTGTGGGAACGACGTTGAAAAGATCTTAAAAGCGAATATCGGCAATGTGCTTGAATGTCATGGACAGGAAGAGATCACAGCGATCAAAAAAAGGCTTAAAGAGATCGACAAGGCAAGAAGTGATCTGATAAGTCTCATAGCAACAGGCGGCTGTGATGAGGACAAGCTGGACAGCGAGTTTGAAAAGCTGTATGAGGAAGAGCAAAGCCTGAGTGAAAGACTTGCAATGCTGAAATCAAAAAATCAAACTTCCGCCGAAACTCAAGCCAAGCTTGATAAGATAATAGATATGATAGAGCATGAGAAATTCGAGCTGGAAACGTTCGA
>NZ_FR890790.1:1348-1600 GCF_000435935.1 Ruminococcus sp. CAG:57
TCGATAACGTACTTGTACGAAAACTGATTGAGTGCGTAAAAGTATTGAGCAAGACCGAAATATTGGTGATTTTCAAGGGCGGATATGAGGTGAGAACTGAAATTGAATAACGATCAAAATTTACGGCTTGCGATATATTCGCAGGCTGTTTTTGTTGGGAGGTGTAACATTGTCATCAAATTTTAACGGCATAAAAACGAGAAAATACGGCATTGAGATCGAAATGACTGGACTTACACGAAGTCAGGCGGC
>NZ_FR890791.1:0-618 GCF_000435935.1 Ruminococcus sp. CAG:57
GATATCGTCTACACCTGCCACGAGTATACAGGCGAGCTTAAAATGCAGGCTTCTGAGGTGTCGCAGCTTAAATTTATTGATATCTGCGACCTGCCGGAGGATATTTTTCCTCCAAATAGACCTGCTATAGAAGATTACATCAACAAAAATAAAACTTAAAGGAGACACTGTTATGTGCGGAATTGTTGGATTTACTGGAAATAACGAGGCAGCCCCAATACTCTTGGACGGCCTGTCAAAGCTTGAGTATAGAGGCTATGACTCTGCCGGTATCGCTGTAAGAAACGGTGACGCAGAGCCTGAGATCGTAAAGGCTAAAGGTAAGCTGAAAGTCCTAAAGGAAATGACTAACGACGGAAAAGCTGTAAAGGGCGCCTGCGGTATAGGCCATACCCGTTGGGCTACCCATGGCGAGCCGTCAACTGTAAACGCCCACCCTCATTGCAGCGACGATGAAAATGTTATCGCCGTACATAACGGTATTATCGAAAACTATCAGGAGCTTCGTGAAAAGCTTATCAAAAAAGGATATACCTTTAAGTCTGAAACTGATACAGAAGTTGCCGTAAAGCTTATCGACTATTATTACAAAAAGTACCTGGGTACTCCTGTTGACGC
>NZ_FR890792.1:0-1258 GCF_000435935.1 Ruminococcus sp. CAG:57
GTTGGCTCATCGATCGCAAGAGAAGCCGATAATGTCTTCTATACACTCGCAGGCCCTGAAATATCCGTCGCAACAACTAAAGCCTATAGCTGTCAGCTCGTTGCCGCATATCTCCTTGCAATGCAGTTTGCAAAAGCAAGAGGGGAGATATCCGACGAAAGATTTGCTCAGCTCGTTGAGGAGATCAATACTATCCCTGAGAAGATAGAGAAAATTCTCGAGGATAAGGAGCGCTTGCAGTGGTTTGCTTCAAAGGTAGTGAATATAAAGGACGCATTCTTTATCGGCAGAGGTATTGACTATGCAGTAGGCATGGAGGGAAGCCTTAAGCTCAAGGAGATAAGCTATATCCATTCCGAAGCCTATGCAGCAGGCGAGCTTAAGCATGGTCCTATCAGCCTTATCGAGGACGGAACTGTAGTGTTCAGCGTGGTAACACAGTCTGCCCTTTATGAAAAGACCATAAGCAATATGGTCGAGGTAAAGAGCCGTGGAGCAAAGCTTTTCGGACTTACTACCTATGGGAATTATGCTATGGAGGACGTTGCTGACTTCACAGTTTACACTCCAAGGATAGATAACCTTTTTGCGGCAAGCCTTTCAGTAGTACCGCTTCAGCTTTTGTCATATTATGTATCAGTAGGAAAGGGCTATGACGTTGATAAGCCGAGAAATCTTGCAAAGAGCGTTACGGTGGAGTAAAAAGAGAAAAATACTTACATCGCTGTTTGCAGTGTACATATTTGCCGTCCTCTGGCTCACACTCATAGCCAGACAGTGGGGAGAACGTCAGGCTGAGCTTGTGCCCTTCTGGGAGGTGCGAAACCTTTTTGAGAACATAAGCATCAAGTATCTGCGGGATTTTTGGCTGGTACAGATATTCGGAAACATTGCAATGTTTATACCCTTGGGCGTTTTGCTCCCGTATCTTTGCGGTATCACGAAGTTCAAAAAAGTTTTTCTTATGTCCCTTGTCTTTTCAGCAGGTATCGAGATAACGCAGTATATCACAGGCAGAGGGCTTTGTGAATTTGATGATGTTTTCAACAACACTCTTGGGGCATGCGTGGGGTTCACATCTTGGCGTTTAAAGATGAGATACAATAAAAAATACAAGAATGAGCAAAGTCCGTGGTAACAGGCTTTGCTCTAGGGCAATATATTTTAGTATTGCCTTTTTGCAAGCATAGTACAATGGTCAGTATACAAGCTTCCCAAGCTTGGGATGCGGGTTCGATTCCCGTTGCTTGCTCCAAAT
>NZ_FR890793.1:0-4008 GCF_000435935.1 Ruminococcus sp. CAG:57
TATTAGCTAAGCTTTGTCAAGACTTTTCTTTGTGAACTTTTTATGAAGTTCTTTTCGAGCTACTCCTCAGGTCTCTACTGTTCTCCCGAACCTTTTACCTTCGTTTCGCTTCTTTCTTTATCGCTCTCTCTCGAGGCGACTTGTTTATTTTATCACTTTTATGCCATTTTGTCAAGCGTTTTGTACCGTTTCTATGTTTTTTATAGATATTTTCATTATTTTGCACAGAAACAGTACAAAACTTACACAATATTGACGATCAGAAGAACGTCGAATATATCTTTGACTCGCCTACACTATAAACTACCCCGTCATTGAACGTAAATACAACTGTTAAAGTAAAAGTACCCTTGCTATCTGTAAAAGCTCCGTTCTGAGAACGTACAGTAAGCGTTCTGCATTCATTAGTATAATTAACACCGAATGTCTTATTCACTTCCTCTATAGTTGATCCAGTCTTTATTCCGCCTATAGAGAACTCAGGACAGTTATCCAAAAACAATCCCATGACATCACAATTGCTTGCTTTCGCTTCCTCATAAGTGTTATTGTCAATTGTCATGCTTCCTGAATATCCTGTTGCTCCATTACTGAAAAAAGTTTCCATATCATCTTCCGCTATCACATAATTTTTCGGGTCAACGCTCTCAGAATAACCACTTAGACCTGCCGCCCAAAGACCCATATCCGCTACATCACTATACTTTGCAGGAAACGCAAATGCCCTGCCCTTTAATGTCATATCAAAAAGCCTTTCGTCCTGCACATATATCTCAGGGTAAACAGGGTCTTTTTCATCGAACTCTATAGGGTCTTCCGTTTCATTTTTGGACGATGTGGTCTCCGATTTGCTGTCGTTTGCATTACTATCTGTATTTTCTGTATTACTATTGTCTGAAATAATTCCGCCATTGTTGTCACTTATGCGGTCATTGTCTGTTATGTGCGTATTTCCACCCGTATTGTTGTTTATATTGGGCGTATCGTCCGTCTTGCCGTTGTCGATCTTTGAATCATGTGTACTGTCGACAATGCTTTCCTCTGTTTCGCCACCAGCTACTGTCTTATTTTCGTCAGAGCCGTTCCCATTTCTATTTATAAGGTCAGGCGACCAACTGTCATTGTACTGCACTGATGAACTGCCGCTTGTCTTTATGCTGTTTTTATCAGTTTTGCTGTCGGATAAAAACAGACCTGCTCCAACTGCCACACACAGTGCCGCCGCACATACTCCGCCTATCCACATAGGTTTCCTGCTTACCGCCGCAGTATTTTTGAGCTTATTTTTCAGCTCCTCGACCTGCTCTTCATCAGGCTCTATCTGCTCTTTCATGCCTCTGAAAAATTCCTTATTCATAGAAATATCCTCCTTTCAGCTTTTTTTTCAACATTTCTCTTGCCCTTGTAAGCTGCATTCTCACCGTTCCACTGCGTACTTTCATTATCTCAGCTATCTCATCAGTAGACACCTCTTCAAAATAGTAAAGATAAACCACCATTCTGTATTTTTCAGGCAGTTCCGTTACAGCACAGAAAACATCATTTTCCTCGCGGCTTCTGAAAAAGCTTACCTCTTCCTTTCTTTCTTCAAGGGGAACTGTACGCCTGCGCCAGCTTGACAATGTTATCTTTTTGCACTGATTGAGAGTAGTCCTGATAAGCCAGAACTTCTCCTCATCATTGTCCTTGACTGTTATCCCCTTTCGATAAGCTGCAAGAAACACTTCCTGAAAAACATCGTCTGCATCTGCTTTTGAGCCAAGACGTGCTATAGCGATTCCATAAACGGTACTTTTATATTTATCTATAAGCCTGTCTATCTCTGAAAGCGTATTTTTCAAATTGACGTCCATTTGATCACCCCTTTATAATAAATACTTTTTCTCTCCTGAAATGTCACAAAAAAATAAAAATTTTTTCAAAAGCCGCCTGAGCATATGCCCAGACGGCTCCACTTTCTTTAGAACAATCCCTGCTCCTCTGCAGCAGACGGCACATATTCCTCGTTCTCGATTATATAGTCCACCACTCTGCAATAGAAGTCTGTAGGATTCATCTGAATTTTCGATTTTATATAATTTGCCTGCTCCTGATCGGGTGCGTAAAGAGTTATGTCCATAAGCACCATATCATCGTCACAGCAGCGGCAATGCACGTTATAACCACGCTTTGCAGGCTTTATATCAAAACTTACATCACGATCGTTTTTAAGCTTGACGAACAGTCTTAGACCTGCCGCATATATCTTATCTCTAAAACTTTTCGGCACAAGTTTTTTGAATTTCTCAGCGCCCTCAATGCCCTTTTCAGTGAGCCGATAGTAATTCGTGCCTTCTATTTCCGCAAGCTCCAGCGTGCCGTTTTCCAACATTCTGCTGACAGCCTCAGTGTACACAAAATAATTCACAACGCCTTCGCCCGTGGCTATCTCAGTAAGCTGATTAGGCGTACAAAGCTGATTTATCTGACCGAGAAAATAAGCCAGAAGTATTTGAACCTCATACACGTCGGAAATGTTCTTCATGTTCTCTGATATATGAGCCTCAGGATTTTGTACCAAGCTATCAATCCTCCTTTGGAAATTTCTCTAAAAATTTGGGTATTCAAGCATATGATTGAGCAAAGCTATATTAACAGCCGCCTCAACACATGGCACAGCTCTTGGAACAACGCAAGGGTCGTGTCTGCCCTTTACTTCGAGAGTTTCATTTTTCATAGCTGAATAGTCCACAGTTGCCTGCGGTCTTGCTATTGACGGAGTAGGCTTGAAAGCAACTCTAAGTGTGATAGGCATACCAGAAGCTATTCCGCCCAGTATTCCGCCGTGATTGTTTGTCTTTGTCACAACGTGACCCTTATCATTTACATAGAACTCGTCATTGTTCTCCGAACCTGTCATTTCCGCCACCTTAAAGCCTGCACCAAACTCCAGACCCTTTACCGCAGGGATACCGAAAATAAGCTGAGCTATAGAGTTTTCAAGTCCGTCAAAGATAGGCGAGCCGATACCGGCTGGAACATTGATAGCGATACATTCTATAATTCCGCCAACGCTGTCCTTATCCTTTCTTGCCTTGTCTATCTCCTTTATCATTTCGTTGCCCTGAACGTCGATAATAGTCGGGAACTCTTTCTCACGAACTTCCCTTATCATATCCTTAGTGGTATCGATAGGGTCAAAAGCCTTATCCTTTATGCCATGGACTTCTGCGATATGAGCGCCCACATAGATACCTCTTTTTTCAAGTATCTGACCTGCCACTGCTCCTGCAAAGCATAGGGGCGCAGTAAGTCTGCCTGAAAAATGTCCGCCGCCTCTTACATCATTGAAGCCTCTGTATCTCAATGCGCCTGTATAATCAGCGTGACCTGGTCTTGCAAGCCTTGAAAGATTTGAATAATCCTGTGAGTGCTGGTCTGTATTGGCTATAAGCGCACAAAGAGGAGTACCCGTAGTCTTGCCGTTGAAATAGCCAGACATTATCTGCGGCATATCCTTTTCTTTTCTCTGTGTAGAGGTCTTGTTCTGCTTAGGCGCTCTTCTTGCCATAAATTGATATATCTTGTCAAGGTCGATGCTCTCCCCCGGCGGTACATTATCCATAACAACGCCTATTGCAGGGCCGTGGCTCTCACCGAAAACGGTAAAGCCTATATTGTTGTTCCATGTTGATGACATTTTACTTCCTCCTGTCAGCTTATAAAGCCTGTATAAATAACGGCAGATACCCGCCAGATAAGTACAAATTTTTGTACTAGCCCACGTTAAGGCTCACGGCTTATCTCTCCTCCAATGCTCTCATATACCTCAAAGAAATCGGGATATGACTTGCTGACGCACTCCGCACCGTTTATCTTCAGTGGTGAAGTACATCTTGTGGCAGCCACCGCCATTGACATTGCGATCCTGTGGTCGTTGAAGCTGTCAACTTCTCCGCCATTCAGTGAGCCAACACCATCTATCTCCAATCCGTCCTCAAGCTCAGTTACCTTTCCGCCAATTGCGTT
>NZ_FR890793.1:4073-8110 GCF_000435935.1 Ruminococcus sp. CAG:57
TCGCACTCCTTTATCCTAAGACGTGCGGCATTTCGTATATAGCTTTTTCCCTCGCAGAAGCTTCCAAGTACTGTAAGAACAGGTACAAGGTCAGGTATATCCGAACAGTCGAGGTCAAAAGGCCGCAAACCGCCATTTTTATTATACACTATTTTCTCGCATATTTCAACAATTTTTTTATCTCCCTGAAAAGATTTTTCAGAAAGCCCTGCGATATCAATATCACTGCCCAAAGAATTTGCCACCTTGAAGAAAGCCGCCTGAGAATAATCCCCCTCAACTCTGCCGCTGAAAGGCATATAATGCTGACCGCCCTTTACAAAATATCCGTTCTCTGCTTCCTCAACCTGACAGCCATGCTCTCTCAAAGTGCCGAGAGTTATGTCAACATATGGCTTTGACTCCAAATGAGAAGTGAGTATTATCTCGCTGTCCTCCTCAAGAAGCGGCAGAGCAAACAGAAGCCCTGTGATAAACTGAGAAGATATTCCACCATCAACATAGAACTTGCCCCCTGTCAGCTTGCCGTTCACAGAAAAAGGCATGGTGTTGTTGTATTCAAAGCTTATGCCATGTTTCGGAAACTCTTCAAGATATGGTGTGATAGGTCTTTGCGGAAGCCTGCCCCTGCCGATGAACTGAGTATCCACCCCAAGCGCACAAGCAACAGGTATGAGAAATCTCAGCGTTGAGCCGCTCTCACAGCAATCCAAAACTGCGCTCTCAGGAATATCCTTTATGCCCTCTATCACAGCCTTGTCACCGTCAAAATCTATTTTCGCCCCAAGCGCCCTCATGCAATCCATAGTCGCAAGGATATCCACCGAGGGATAAAGATTTGTTATCTCAGAAATGCCGTTTGACAGCGCCGCCGCTATCACCATTCTGTGTGCAACGCTTTTTGAGGGCGGAACTGTCACCTGTCCGCTGAGTTTTTTCGGAAATACAGTTATGTTCATCGCTATCCTCCGTTACATCTCTGTGATTATTTCAGCTATCTGCTCCTCGGATATCTCTTTGCCGTACTGATTTTCACCGAAGCACATCATCTCGCCTATTTCTTTTTGGAAAACAAATCTCAGCTTTCCGTCACGGACCTTTTTATCTGTATAAAGCTTTTTCACAAGAGCCTTTCTGTTGATATAGTCAGGTATTTTTGTAGGCAGCTTTGCCCTTTCAAGAAGCTTTTCCACACGCTGTTCATTTTCATGGGATATGAAACCAAGCTTCTCGCCCAATCTTGCCTGTGCCACCATACCGATAGCTACAGCTTCGCCATGATATAGTCTATAATCAGACACAGTTTCGATAGCTCTGCCGACAGTGTGGCCGAGATTGAGCACCTCTCTCAGACCCAACTCTCTCTCGTCTTTCATTACCACTTTGTACTTGACTTCGCAGTTTTTCTTTGCGATATACTCGCAGGCTTCACCGTCACATTCAAGCACCTTTTCCACGTTTTTTTCAAGATACTCAAACAGCTCCTTATCACCAAGACAGCCGTGCTTTATAGTTTCCGCAAGACCGCTTGAAAGCTGTTTTTCAGGCAGAGTTTTCCATGTGTCTATATCGAGATAAACTTTCTTGGGCTGATTGAACAGACCGATAAGATTTGTAGCAAGGGGCGTATCAACGGCAGTTTTTCCGCCCACAGAAGCGTCAGCCGCCGCAAGGAGCGTTGTGGCATAATTCACAAAAGGCACTCCTCTGCCGAATGTCCCTGCAACAAAGCCTGCAAGGTCTGTGACAACTCCGCCGCCAACGGCTACCACACAGCAATCACGGCGAAAGCCTTTTTCAAGCATAGAGTCCTCAACAAACTCTTTCATCTGCCTGGTTTTGGACTTTTCTCCCTCAGGTATCACAAAAAGCTCAGCCTTTAAGCCTGCGGCGTTGAGCCTGTCATAAATATCTCTGCCATAGAGATCCACAACGATAGAATCCGTCACAACGGCAAATTTCTTTATCTTTCCCACAAGACCGCCTTTAAGGTCGCTGACCAGCGTATCCTGCAGTTTTCTGCCTATTTCTATATCATAAGAATCGTCCACGACCCTTTTAAGCTCGCAGTTGAATTTCATTAATATCAAAACCTTTCAGTACAATTTTTTACACAGCTATCATAAAAGCCTAATTGCCGTCTGAGCATTTCTCGGCGTCTATCGCAAGTGCAATGAGCAATCCTGCCAAAGCATTGCTATCGTCATAAACGTCTATGACATAGGTATCAGTAAGGTGCAAAAGCTCCTTTGACACATACATTATCTGTTCAGCACCGCTATAAACGGAATAGTCCCAGCCGAAAATATCACCATCCACTCTCCAGCCGCAGAAATCTATATGGAACTTTGGCTTGAAAAAGGTGAACTCTTTCTTTATACAGCCCATATACTCTCCGCCTATGTATATCTCAAAGGTAGGGAAAATTTTCAGCACCTTTTCTTTCAGCACGCCGACCTTGTTTCCCATGTTGTCGTATATCTCCAGCAAGTGACCCCATGCGAGTCTGCCTTTTACGCTGAAAACTGCGTTACCGTATTCGTCGCACACATCATAGCTGTCAAACCATGAAAAAAGCCTTTGTTTAAGCACAAGTTTCATCGTTCTTCCTCCTTTGTACTTTATCCATTTACAGTTCTAAAACATTATACCACATAACTGAATATTTGTAAAGAAAAAGAGGTGCGAAAACACCTCTTTTTCAATGTCTTGTTTATTCGTTTACATCAAGAGGCTTGCCCATGAACTCGGAAAGTGCCTTAACTTTCTTCATTGTTTCAGCGAACTGTGCAGGCGTAAGTGACTGCGCACCATCGCTCCATGCGTTCTTAGGGTCATTGTGTACCTCTATCTCAAGTGCGTCACAGCCTGCTGTTACAGCACAAAGTGCCATTGGCTCAACAAGTGAAGCGATACCTGTAGCGTGGCTAGGGTCGACAGTGATAGGAAGGTGTGTTTTCTGCTGAAGCAGAGGTACGGCTGAAAGATCGAGAGTATTTCTTGTGGCAGGCTCGAATGTACGGATACCTCTTTCGCAAAGGATAACGTTCTGATTGCCCTCAGACATTATGTACTCAGCGGACATGAGAAGCTCCTGAAGTGTTGATGAAAGTCCTCTCTTGAGAAGAACTGGCTTGTCGCTTCTGCCGAGAGCCTTTAGAAGTGTGAAATTCTGCATATTTCTTGCTCCTACCTGAACAACGTCAACGTCAGCAAAGCAGTCAAGATCAGAAAGATCCATGATCTCAGTAACGATAGGCAGACCTGTTATCTTTCTAGCCTGAATAAGAAGGTCGATGCCCTCCTTGCCAAGACCCTGGAATGAATATGGTGAAGTCCTTGGCTTAAATGCACCACCTCTGAGCATTGTTGCACCTGCTTCCTTTACAGCGATAGCAGTTGTGATTATCTGCTCCTCAGTTTCAACAGAGCAAGGGCCTGCGATGACCTGAAGCTTTCCACCGCCTATCTTTCTGCCTGCAACGTCGATAACAGTATTATCGGGGTGGAACTTTCTGTTAGCATTCTTGTAAGGCTCCTGAACACGCTGTACATTTTCAACACATTCCTTAGCCTGAACTGCTTCTATATCGATCTGAGTTGTGTCGCCAATAAGACCGATAACATTTGAATGAACGCCCTCTACCAGATTTGTCGATACATGGAACTGGTCGAGCCAGTTCAAAAGCTCTTCTACCTGTTTTTCCTGTGAATTGTTTTTCAATACGATGATCATGTTACTTTCCTCCGAAAATCAAATTTGTATAGGCAATAAAAACAGCCGTGACATTCTTTTACAAGAAAGCCACGGCTTATAATAAACGCAGATATAAAAACAGAAACTTCTCTATACGCCTATTCTGATCTCGTCGCTTTCTTCACACGCCAAAAAAACTCGAAGCCATAAAAGTAGCTCAAGCTCATAAAGAAGTATGTAAAGACTGCAGACATGATAACAGTAGACATATCCTGTTTTTTCCTTTCGATTTATTTGTTATTGCTAACCACGATTATTATACTCTCACAGGCAGGGCTTG
>NZ_FR890793.1:8131-11394 GCF_000435935.1 Ruminococcus sp. CAG:57
CAGGCAGGGCTTGTCAATAGCCAAGCCGAGAGTTTACATTTTTTTAACGTTTGAAAAACACTTTATTCTTCATTTTTTACCTTATAGCTTTCCACAAGATGATAGACCTTGATATCCACAAGAGCGTCAAGAACGATACCCTCAGCGGTATAATCCTCGCTGAATATCCTGCCCTCCTGCCTTATGGTGTTCACAAGACCCGCCTTGTCAAAAGGCAAAAGAAGCCTGCATCTTACGCTGTTTTCGGGTAATGCCTTTTGTATAGCCGCAAGCAGGCTGTCAATACCTGTGCCGTTTTTGGCGGATATCTTCACCGCTTCACCTGATGTGTCAAGCTCGTTTATATAAGGCACTTTGTCGCACTTGTTGAACACTGTCACCACAGGTATTCCCTCACAGCCAAGCTCTTTGAGCAGTTCAAGGGTAACTTTTGCCTGTTCCTCGCAGTCATCAGCCGAGGCGTCGCACACATGGATTATAACGTCCGCACTTGCCGCCTCTTCAAGAGTGGATTTGAAAGCTTCCACAAGCTGGTGCGGCAGACGTCTGATAAGTCCAACCGTGTCAATAAGCGTCACCGACCTGCCGTCAGGAAGCTCTATAGCCCTTGATGTTGTTTCCAAAGTCGCAAAAAGCTTGTTCTCTGCAAGCACGCCCGCTTCTGTAAGATAATTAAGCAGTGTGGATTTGCCCACGTTTGTATAGCCCACTATCGCCGCTGTAAGAACACCGTCTTTCTTGCGACGTTTTCTCATAAGCCCACGACGCTTCTCTATCTCCTTAAGTTCGTCTGAAAGTGCCGCAATACGTGTTCTGATGTGTCGCTTGTCAGTTTCAAGCTTCGACTCACCAGGACCTCTTGTGCCGATACCACCGCCAAGACGTGACATATTGGTTCCCATGCCTGCAAGCCTTGGAAGTCTGTATTTGTTCTGTGCTATCTCTACCTGCAATCTGCCCTCACGAGTAGTCGCACGCTGAGCAAAGATATCCAGTATGAGCATAGTTCTGTCGATAGTGAAAACGCCGCACACGTCCTCGATATTTCTTATCTGTGTGGCTGTCAGTTCGCAGTCAAAAACTATCCTGTCAATATTTTCATTTCTGCATATCTCAGCCAGTTCTTCAAGCCTGCCTGAGCCTATGCAAGTGCCGCTGTCAAAGGACGGCCTTTTCTGTGTTACTCTCGCTATCACCTCACCGCCTGCTGTTTCTGTCAGCTCTTCAAGCTCGTCAAGGGAAAGCTCCACGTCATACGAACCTGTATCCACTGCCGCCAACAGCACACGGTCTTTCTTTATTGTGTTGTCAAACATTTCTGCCATATTAATCACTCCTAATGTCTGTTATCAAGCCGCTCTTCGGCTTTTTCAGGCATAAAAAAACACACCCTCAGGCGTGTAACCAAAACGTTATACGGAAGAGTCGGAGCGGCTTGTGCCAATGCACCTGCCTGATATTCGGTTTAATAGTTCCTCACCCATATTCTTGTAATTCTCATGTCATCCGACGCTCCTTTCGTAAAATATGTTTTATTATATCACAGCCATGATTTTTTGTCAAGCATAAAAACAAAAAGCAGGCTGCCTTTTTCAGACAGCCTGCAAATGTTATTCATAATCGCTTTTAAGTATGCTCCTCTTATGCTTTTTCTCCTCATAAAGCAGGATATCAGCATGGCTGAGAAGCTCTCCTATCTCAAGCGTGGCACTGCATACGAACGGATAAACGCCTACGCTCGTATGGATTATATATGGCTTATCGGCGGCATATTTAATATTGTATTCTCTTGTGACCGCTTCTATATGATTTCTCATTGACGGGATATCTATTGCGTTATCAAGAAAAGCACATACAACGAACTCATCGCCACCTATACGACCCACTATCTCACTGTTGCCAAAAGAGTGTTTAAGTATCTTTGCCGCAGATAGTATAGCAAAGTCGCCCTCCTCGTGACCAAATTTATCATTTATGGTTTTCAGACAGTCAAGGTCGGCAAAGACCATGATAGCCTTTTCACCCTCGTTTTTGTCATTGCTGAGTCTTTTACGAAGTTCCTCAAAAAATCCCCTTCGATTGTAGCAACCCGTCAAAGCGTCCTGCCTTGAAAGATCTCGAAGAAGCTCATTGTTCTCCTTGATCTCGATCAGGCTCTTTTTAAGCTGCTTCTGGGTAACAGCCTGCTGCTTCATCAAGGTTATTATTTTAAGTGCCGCACAAAGTTGAACTGTCACCGACTGCAAATAATTAAAATACTCATGCTTTATCTCACACATCAGTATTCCGTAATGCTCCTCGTTAGAGAACAATGGTGATACCACTAATGTATAACGTCTGTCTGTTGGCAGATACTTATTCGACAACAGCTCTGTATACTTTACAGCCTGCTCTTCATGTGGGAGCTGGATAGCGTCAGAACCATTGTGATAGGCTTTGAGATACATATATTCCGGCGGTTGCCACTTATCTGTACCAAAGTGAATAATGGCAGGCTCGAAGCTGAACAGAAAGCTTGATTCCATATGAAGCCTCGTAAGCTTATCCACAACGGTCTCATATGCTCTGTCATCATAAGCTTCAAATACAAGCATATCCCTTGTGATAGAATTTGCCTGCCATGCAAGAAACTCATTATCCTCAAGTTTTTCCTTACAATAATTCGCATTGCGTTCTGCCAGTATCTTGTATATCTGAATAAAAGTCTGATTTAACTTCAAATGCTTCTCCACGTTATCAAAACGAGAGATAAGCTTTTGCTGAATATACTCAACAGAAGCATAAAGCTCATCAACGTTCACAAACCTAAAAAATTCTTCACTGGCAAGAGTTGAGACCATTTCTAATACTTTGTCTTTTTTGATCTCATTATCAAGATTTTCCTCACGGGCATAATCATCAAGAGCATATATTATCTTGACGTAAACTTCTCGCATTTTCGCAGTTGTTTCACTTGCACTGTATTTATTGAACAAAAACTGGCTCATTCTTCTTGCAAACGCTTCCGGATCATCTGATATGCGGCCAAAAGATATGGTCTTTAATTTTGAGTTGCCCTGACAGCCGCAGGAATTTCTTCTTACCATTTCTGAAGAGATCTTATCGTTGTTTATAGCCTTATTTATAACATAGTTCACAGCCTCCTGAACGGCATGATAGCCAAGCTCAGAAGGGTCAGCCTTGACAGTCGTCAAATGCGGATTAAGCTCCTCAGCCACTGGATCGTCATCAAAGCCTGTCACAAGGATATCCTTACCAGGACG
>NZ_FR890793.1:11441-25463 GCF_000435935.1 Ruminococcus sp. CAG:57
CTTCCATAGCCTTATAGCCTGCGATTGCCATCTGGTCGTTTGCAAAAACTATAGCTTCAAGTTCTGGATTATCGTCAATTAGCTTTCCGACTTCGTCAACACAGAATTTTGAAAAATTACCATATGCAACACGCTTTTCGTCATAGATGATACCATTTTCCTCAAGAGTCTCCTTGTAAACGTCAAGTCTTTCAAGGGCATCATCACTTGTTTTAGGTCCGCTTACCATACCTATCTTTTTACAGCCATGCACCTTTATAAGATGTTCTATAGCCTCCTTCATTCCCGTTCTGTTGTCGAGCATGATACAAGGATAACCATCAATATGTGCCGTTATAGTTATAACAGGCGTTCCAGCAAATTTTTTCAGAAACTGAACCTTATGCTCGTTGTCAAGATATGTTCCCAGTGTGCCGATAAGCACAAGCAGAACGTCGAACTTATTTGCCGCCGCCATATCGAACAAAGTATTATACTGATACTCATACACCGTTCTCAGCTTGTCGGCATAGATCCCATCTATATATCTGCCTGGAAAAATAACGAGGTCGGCGTCGCACTGCTCTGCGCCTATCATTGCGCCCTCTGCAACTGCATCGTCAAAATCATCTTCAAGGTGGCTCACCAAAAGTCCTATTTTTATACGTCTGCGTTTAGCAGTATCATTCATCATCTCATGATCCTCCGTACAAATCAGCCGTGCTGCTTCAGACGATCTAAAGCAGCGTCACACAAGGCACGCCTATGGGCTTTGCCTTATTTGTTTATCTTGATATCTTTCTTACAGTCGACTACTGAAAGCGTACCATTTGGACTTCCAAGCCACCAGCCATCGCCTGTAAGGAACATTACGTCGAACTGACAGCTTTGTGCTGTCACGTCACCTTTACCAGTTTTATCTCCAATGCCTGAGACAGAACCGCCCTCGCAATAAAGCTTAAAGACAGTATTTTTAAGCTCACAATCCAGCTCGCCGTCCCTTGTTCCCACACAGTTGAGAGTTCTTCCCTTCATAGAAATGTTGAGCCTGCCATCAAGAATACATATCCTTCCGGTCCCGTTACTCATAACTCCCACTGCAGTCAGGTTATTTCCAGAAAGCTCACAACTCATGTTATAGTCTGAAATGCTTATATCAGCACTGCCCTTTACAGCACCAACGCCCACTGACATCCCTGCCGCAAGCTTTAGCCTGCAGCCACAGTTTGATATAGTCACATCTGCGTCGCCGTCGATGCTTCCAATACCAACGCACCTATCGCCACTGCAATTTACAGCTATATCACCGCCTGCAATGACAATACCATCTTTGCAGCCTCCTCCGCCTATTCCGACGCACTTGTCGCCATTTGCAGTTATATCAAGAATACCTGTCATTGCGACAGTTATCCTTCCGCAAGGCTGCCTGCTGTCAGTGCCTATTGCATAGCAATCCTTCGACTCTGATCTGACATAAAGCTCACCTGAGCCTACAAGCTCTAACGACGATCCCTCAGGGACATAAATGCCTCTGCCGTCTATATGATCTTCACCGCTGCACACTATCCTTACTCTCGAGCCAGTGCCAAGCTTTATGTTCGGTAGTTCCCCATATGTAGTGAGCCATGCGTTTTTCAAGTGAATGACGCAATCAACGCCACTACCAACTGTCACAGACAGAGGCACTGCATGATCGTCCTCAGCCTTTCCTGAAAGAGTAAATGTACCTGTGCCGAGAAAAATGTCAGAATATCTTTTTTTATACATCTCAGCAAGGTCGATAACGTCATTATCCTCAGCGTGGAAGACCTTTTTATCTTTATCTCCAGCCTCGATACTGTAAGCCACTATCTCCTCACGGATATTTTCCGAGATATCGTGGATAAGCACAGGCTTCGGCTTAGAAACATAATAACCCTGAATAAGATCGACGCCGAAATATATCATGGTCTTAAGTTCTTCGCTTGTTTCAACGCCCTCTGCAAGTGCGGTATATCCGCTTGAATGGAAATATTCCACCATTTTTGAAACTATCTTCTGAGCCTTAGGATTCTGGTCAATGCCAGAAATGAGGGAACGGTCTATCTTTACCACCTCAGGATCATATCGCAGAAGATTCGATGTATTTGAATAGCCTGTGCCGTAATCGTCAATAGCAAGGCTCATATTGTTCTTTTCAAGACGCACCCTTATTCTATCGAGGTCGTCCTCGCTGATCTCTGTCTGCTCTGTCATTTCGATAACGACCTTTTCAAGAAGTTCGCCATAGTCATTGACGATCGCATAAAAATCCTTATCGTCAAGAGCATGAGATGATATTGAATTTATATACAGCCTACGGTTTTCAAAATCGAGCTGATGCTTGCTGAGATATTTAAGAGTATTTTTCAGTGTAGCCTTCTCTATATCGTAAAGTCTGCCGAAATTTTTAGCACAGTTGAGTATCTGAAGCGGATTGAGTGCTATATTTCCCTTTGTTCTCATAAGCGCTTCATAAGCGACTATCTCGCCTGTTGAAGAACTAACGATAGGCTGAAAATGATATGTAAACAGATTTTTATCAAGAAGCTCTGAAAAAGCCCTGATATTCTCGATATCACTCTTCTGCTTTGCATATTTTTCAGGATCAAAGCAACAAATACTGCCTGCACCCTTTGCCTTAGCTTCATAGAGTGCAAAGCCTGCTGCGTGCATGAGTCTTGCTGGCACTTCAAAGCCGCTGCTTATGCCTGCCGTCACAGACAGCGAATGATTTGAAGACGATCTCACTCCAAATTCATCTGGCAGGCAACACTCCTTCACCGCTTTACGTATATTGTCAGCAAATTCCTCAGGCTTACCTCCAAAGCGTGGAACATATATCCAAAACTGACCGTCTGAATTGAATGCCGTCACAGTATTTTCAGGCAAAACCGCAACAGCCGCCTTAAGTGCCACCCCTATGCAGTAGTCTGAATCCAAAAGCTTCCCTGCTCCATCAAATCTTACAAGAGCAAGCAATGATGAGCGTGTCATTCCATCAAGAAGTCTTACAAGCTCTGATTGTGGTATAATGTCGAGCCCTTCAAAAATACTTTTTGACATATATTCTTTCGACAGATACACTATTCCGGCGGTAATGCCACTTGGAGTGTCAAGAAGTTCTATACACAACGGCAGGCCAAGATCTCGTCCTCCGCCGTTCAATGCAACTATATCTCTGAACTTGTCATAATCTGTGTTCTCTCTAAGTCCCATAAGAGCACGACAGTTTTCATCGGCATAAAACTCTCCGCTCTTCTCGTCCATAACAAACCCGCCGATATTGTGCCATATTGAACAAACCTTTCCCCAGACAGCACCAAAATAGCTTTGCCACAATTTATTTTCCATATCCATGATCTTCACCATGCCTGAATATACGACTGTGTTCAGACAACCCTTCCTTTGGAGATTTGTTAATTTTTTATATTTTTATAACTAATTATTTATCAAGCCTATTATAACATAAACCCGATAAAATTACAATAGCGACTAAGGAAAAGATGTTACAAAATCGTGCATGGAATTTTGTATATCTGTTTGACTTAGCTGATTTTTGGTAGTATAATATAAGCATACACACAATGGAAAGTTAGGATAAAATGACAGATTTTCACAATAAGTATTCAGTGCTTCAGGACTTTTTCGGACACTCTCAGTTCAGAAATGGTCAGGAGCAGATAATAGACAGCATACTTGCAGGGCGTGACTGCCTTGGAGTTATGCCAACAGGCGCAGGCAAATCTATGTGCTATCAAATACCTGCTCTTATGTTTGACGGGATAACTATAGTTGTTTCGCCGCTCATATCCCTTATGAAAGATCAGGTGAACTCGCTGATACAATCGGGAGTGAGGGCAGCGTATCTGAACTCGTCACTGACGGCGGCACAGTATGAAATGGCTATATCAAACGCCGCCCGTGGTATGTACAAGATAATATATGTTGCACCTGAAAGGCTGATGACAGGATCGTTTCTGTCACTGGCTTCGTCGGTGAAGATATCCATGCTTGCGGTGGACGAAGCCCACTGCGTTTCTCAGTGGGGACAGGATTTCAGACCTTCCTATATGAAGATACCCGAGTTTCTTGGCAAACTTCCCTACCGCCCTATCGTCAGTGCATTCACCGCCACTGCCACCGCAGAAGTAAAAGCGGACATTATCAAAATGCTTGAACTCCGTGACCCTTTCACCATAACCACAGGCTTTGACAGAAAAAATCTCTACTTTGGCGTTTCTCACCCTCATGACAAATATAGTGAAACAGTGAGGATAGTTGAGAAATACAAGGACAACTGCGGAATAATCTACTGCTCCACAAGAAAAAATGTTGAGAGCGTGTGTGAAAAGCTCTGTGCCGACGGCTACAACGCTTCACGCTATCATGCAGGACTTTCTGATGAGGAAAGGCGTAAAAATCAGGACGATTTTATCTTTGACCGTGTCCAGGTCATGGTAGCGACCAATGCTTTCGGCATGGGAATAGACAAATCAAACGTGAGCTATGTCATACATTATAATATGCCTAAGAATATTGAAAGCTATTATCAGGAGGCAGGCAGAGCGGGACGTGACGGAAACGAAGCAAAGTGCATTTTGTTCTACAGCGGTCAGGACGTTGCGACCAACAAGTTTCTTATAAACAATTCTCATGACAATCCCGACCTTGACGATGACACTCTTGAAATGATACGCAAACGTGATCTTATGCGTCTGAAAAAGATGACCGATTACTGCAACACAAGCGGCTGTCTGAGAGAGTTTATCCTTGGATATTTCGGTGAGAAGCAGGACAAGCCTTGTCAGAACTGCTCAGGCTGTTTGGGTGATTTCGGAGAAACAGAAGAAGTTGACGTGTCTGTAGATTGCCAAAAAGTGCTTTCCTGCATTTATAGACTTCACCAGCGAAACCTTTCTTTTGGAGCAGGTGTCATAGCACAGATACTTAAAGGCTCAGACTCCGAAAAGGTAAAGCGTTTTGACCTTTCCACTCTTTCAACCTACGGCATAATGAAAGACTCCACGCAGGTCTATATCCGCAGGCTCATAGCTTTTCTTGAAGCTGATGATTACATCACACAGACTTCACACGGGGATTTTTCTGTGCTTACCCTTACAAGAAGGTCTGCAGAGATATTAATGGACAAAAAGACTATTACAATACGCCTTCCAAAGAAAAAGCCAAAGAGCGAAACGGTCACAAAGATCGGCAGAGACGAAGTTACGACATTTGACAAGGAGCTTTTCGGACGGCTCAGAGCTGTGCGGAGCAAGCTTGCGACACAGGCGAGTCTGCCTGCATATATCATTCTTACAGACGCTTCACTGCGTGATATGTGTATAAAGCTGCCTAAGACGCAGACGGAGCTTTTGAATATCTCAGGAGTGGGAAAGTCAAAGCAGGAACGTTATGGAAGATACTTTGTAGCTGAGATACAGAAATATCTCAAGGAAAATCCTGACGCTGCTTCGGGTTATAAATATATCCCTGAGGGCTATCTGCAAAAGCAAAATGCGGTTGGCGGTCAAAGCACAAAGGAATATATAATCGCCCACGCAGGTGAGCTTTCAGGCAAGGAACAGGATATGACCCTTTCAGAAGTATGCGACAGCATTTTCTATCAGCTCGGCACAGACGGCGATATAAGAAGCATAAAACTTGCCATAAAAGAATGGCTCATAGGTGAAAATTATCTTGCAAAAGACGGAGCAAACGGCAGGGGCTTTCTTGAAACTACAATACTTTCCCCTGAAGCAGGAATAATAGAGCGTGAAAAAATATCACAGCTTGGAAACAGCTACAAGACGATACTTTTTCCAAAGCAGGCGCAGGAGTTTATCTTTGAGAACATAGAGGAGATACTCAGCAAAGATGCACAAAACTCATAATAAAATGCGGTTTTGCGGCTGTTTTCATTCATGCAGAAAAAAGGACGAACACAAAATGTTCGTCCTTTTATTTATCAGTTATAACCGCAGGCAAGCCGTTTTTCAAACTCAGCCACAGGCAGAGGCTTGTCAAACACAAAGCCCTGAACAGCGTCACAGCCAACTTCTCTGAGATAGTCAAGCTGCTGCTCAGTTTCAACTCCCTCGGCGATAGTTTCCTTGCCAAGCTTTTTAACCATTTTTATAATGTAATAGAACATTATAAGATCTTTATCCTTGCCCTCATAATCCTTTTCAAGAGGAATAAAGGACTTGTCTATCTTTATTACCTGCAGATCAACGTTCTTTATCATATTGAGCGATGAAAAGCCAGTACCAAAATCGTCCATAGATGTGACGATACCATTAGCTCTCAGACCATTCACAATCTCTGTGATAAGCTCAAAATTCTGATAATCCTCGCTTTCAGTAAGCTCTATTTCTATAAGCTGGTGATCAAGCTCGTATTTGTCGATCAAGGCAACTATATTGCCTATCATATTTTTTTCTTCCAGGTGCTTCCTCGAAAAATTCACTGATATCCTCAAGGGTTCAAAACCCATATCTATGCGTTTTCTCAGCCATTTGCAAACTTCTTCAAGCACATAGTAGTCAAGCTTTATTATGCTTCCGTCATTCGTAAGAAGCGGAACAAACTCCACCGGTGCTGATAACCTTCCCTTTCTATGCCAACGTACAAGGGCTTCTGCACCAAATATCTCCTTGGTTTCGATGCGTACCTTTGGCTGATAATACACCTCGAACTCACCTGCCATAAGCCCAGCCATGAAGTTTGACAGCACTCCCTGAATTTTCATCAGTTCTTGTTTTATATTTTCGGAATACTCCATTACATGGCCTGCACCAACTCGTCTTGCAGCAGAATATGCAATGCTCGCACGAGCCATTACTTCTCTTGGATATCTTATACCCACAGTTGACGAATATCCGATGGTTGCACTAAAAATAAAATCCTTTGATACTTTGCCATCGTCATACCTTATGTTCATAAAGCTGAGCATATCAATATATTCTCTGAGCGATTCGTTCTTTACAAGCATAACGAAATTATCGCCGCCAAGTCTTGTGATCATCTCACCATCTGAAAGATTTCGGTATATTGTCTTTGTATAATTACGCAAAACAACGTCGCCCTGTTCGTAATTTAATACCTTATTTACATATTTGAAGTTATGTATATTGAAAAAGATTATACTGAAATCCTCTATCCTGTTTTGCGCTATAAGCATACCGGCGTAATTTATCAAAGCGTCTAAAGTTGCTGCACCTGTTTCGATATCCGTTTTTATAACATGAGTAACAAGCTCCTGCATAATTACCCTGTTAAATTGGGTAAAAACAGTGTTTGCGATTATCTCTACGATATTCCTTTGCTCGTTATCAAAGCCATTGGAATTACCAGAATAAAAGGTCACTGTTATAAAGCCGCCTTCAAACAAAGGAAAACTTGCCTCAAAAGGCTTGTTTTCCACGTCCTTCTCTCTGTCATAAAGCACCATGAGCATATCTGCTCCATCCTCACAAAGCTTTGTTGCAGGCATTTTCACTGCAAGCTCCGCTCTGACGATGTCAAGCTTGTCTGCCACAGCAGCCACAGCACTTTTCACCTTGGCACTGCATTCGTCCATATTCTCCGAATCTTCATATATCGTTCGGAAGAAAAGCATCAAATCATTATCAAAATTCATTTTTATCCCCACTAATTTTTTATTCAATGATCACGTTCAGGAAAACGTTTTCAAAAATACCTGTACTTACCTTATTTCATTTTACTACTTTTTATAAAAAAAGTCAAGCAAGCATAGCAAAACGCCGTCATTTTCCGACGGCGTTTTATCGTCTTAGTATCTATAGCTGCTTTCACCTACAAACTCCCTTGCAAGGGAATTTACAGGCACACTTTCGAGCATCACCGGCTCTATCTCCTCAAGGGCTTTTAGCATAGGCAAAAAGCGTTCAAAATCCTTATAGCTCCTGCTCTCACGTCGCAGTGTATCCAAAAGATAGTTCTTATACAAGGCAGGCTCATAAGCGTGAAAAGTATCCACTGAAAACTCAGCCCTGTGCTTGTATGGCATTATATACTTGTTCTCGCCAGCCTCAACGCTGTCGAACATATCTAGTGTTTCCGCTGCACTTCTGCCACGGAAAAATCCGTCCCTTATAAGTCTGCGCATAAGCCTGATATAGCAAGGATGCAGAAGCTCACCGTCTTTCAATTCGAGTCTGCTTCTTACACTGACGTACATACATCTTGCATAATCTCCTGCCGCACCTGTGACCTCCGGGTTAAGGGCATGGATACCCTCAAAAACAACTATGTCGTTTTTGTTTCGTCTGAGTCTTTCTCCATCACGCCTGCATTGTTCTGAAAATTCAAACTTCGGCAGAACGACTTCCTCACCGCTGTTTATCTTTTCCATATGCTCATAAAGAAGCTTTCGGTCTATTCTGTCAGGAGATTCATAGTCAGGCTTTCCGTCCTCTCCTATAACAGCGGTGAAGCTGTCCGATGGAAGAAAATAATCGTCCATAGAGATAGTGTGGGTGTGTATCCCCCTGCTGTCAAGTATTTCCTCTATTTTCAACGCTGTTGTGGTCTTGCCCGCCCCTGACGGACCTGCCAAAAGCAATATAGGCTTCTCCTTTTGATGCTCCTCGATGCTGTCTGCAATGGCAACGAGCTTTTCATTATATTTTCTGTCGCACTCTTCAACAAAAAGCTTTTCGTCATCTCTGACCTTTCTGTTTATAGCACTGACGTGTATCTTTTTCATTGTGTGGTTTGTTCCTTTCGTATGCATCAGGCAACACCACACATAAAGCGTGCAGTGTTGCCCTGTATCTCATATTATATGTGGAGCAAAGGCTAATCGTTCCACTTCGCACAGATATTATTTATGGTATCAGTGAGCTTTGCGAGGTCTTTATTCGTAAGACCTGAGCTTTTGTTTACCAAAGCCGTCAGCCTGTCAAGAGCGCTGAGCAGACGCTGATAGTTAGGGGACGCACCTGTCTTCTTGACTATCTTTATAGGGGTCGTGTTTTTGAACTCGCCGCTTATAAGGTCAAGCTCCGCACCGCTGTATGGTGCAAAGGCGTTAAGCCCGAAATCGTTGCGCAGATGCTCCTTATACGCCTCGGCAACTGAATCCTCGCCGTGGTTGACAAAGACTTTCTTAGGCGGCTTTTCATAGCTTTTTATCCACCTGTCCAGACCGTCAACGTCAGCGTGACCGCTCACGCCTGGCAGCACCAGTATCTCAGCCCTGACAACAATTTCCTCACCGAAAAGCTTTGCAGTTTTTGCACCCTCCACAAGACTTCTTCCAAGGGTATTCATAGCCTGATAGCCCACAAAAAGTATGGTGTTTTCAGGCTTCCACAAATTGTGTTTGAGGTGGTGTTTTATTCTGCCTGCCTCACACATACCGCTTGCGGAAATTATTATCTTAGGTGTGTCGATAAAGTTTATGGCTCTTGACTCGTCACTTGTGACAGCGATATTAAGTCCGCTGAAAGTGATAGGATTTATGCCCTTGTTCACATAGGACATTGCTTCCTCGTCAAAGCATGAATTTTTGTTTTTATTGAATATCTGCGTTGCCTCGATAGCAAGTGGAGAATCCACATACACAGGAAAATCCCCATGTCCAGTCACCATATTCTCCGCCTTGATATGCCTTATAAAATACAGCAGTTCCTGTGTTCTGCCCACTGCGAATGACGGTATAACAAGGTTTCCTCCCCTATCAAAGGTCTTTTGAATGACCTCTGCAAGACTCTTTGCATAGTCCTTCGGCTTATCATGGCGACGGTTACCATATGTGGACTCCATTACAACATAATCCGCCTCCGTTATATACTGCGGATCTCTTATAAGAGGCTGGTTAAGGTTTCCTATATCTCCCGAAAATACGATCTTACGTTCTTCACCGTTCTCTTTGAGCCATATCTCGATGCTTGATGAGCCAAGCAGGTGACCTGCGTCAATAAAGCGTACCTTTATGCCCTCGGATATCTCCGTCACCTCACTGTATGGGTGTGGGCAAAGGCAAGCAATAGCCGCCTCTGCGTCTGCCATAGTATAGAGTGGCGACACCTCGCCAGTGCCCTTACGTTTGCCCTTTCTGCTTCTCCACTCAGCTTCAAACTCCTGAATATGTGCTGAATCTCTCAGCATTATCTCACATAAATTACAAGTGGCCTCAGTTGCGTGTATCTGTCCAGCAAAGCCGCCTGCCGCCAACAGTGGAAGCAGACCTGAATGATCTATATGAGCATGAGTCAGCAATACAAAATCTATATTTCCAGGAGGACAAGGTATCTTCGCATTTTCAAAATAGTCAACGCCCTGCTCCATTCCGAAATCCACCAGAAATCTCTTTCCGCAGGCTTCTATATATGTACAACTTCCCGTTACCTCATGTGTTGCACCGATAAAATTAAGTTTCATTGCCCTTATCCCCTCGTTTCGTTCATATTCTGTGACAGTATCTCTATCACACTTACATTATAGCACATTCCCAGTGTGATTTCAAGCATTTTGCATAAAAATATTTGATTATCGGCAATTATTTTGTAAAGTCTGAAAGAACGTCAAGTAATAATGAAGTAAGGAACAGCATATAGATTACTACAGAAAAATTTAATGGGGTGTGAACAATGAATGGATCCGAAAAGGAACGATGTGTGCTGCTTGGAGAATATGTTGCGGCACACAGAGCCACGGTACGCTGTGCGGCAAAGGAATTTGGCATAAGCAAATCCACTGTACATAAGGATCTGACAGAACGTCTGCCGAAAATCTCTCCTCAGCTTTTCAAAAGCGTAAAAGAGGTCCTTGAGGAAAACAAACGTGAAAGACATATAAGAGGCGGAATAGCGACCAAGCATAAATATGAACAGCAGTTCAAAAAGGCTGTAAAATGAAAAAAGGACGGTTTGAGCCGTCCTTTTTATGTTATCAGAATTTTCTTGCTTCCGCCCTTTTAGAAATAAGATCTTTCCATGCAGAGGGGTGGAAAAGTATCAGCAGAGGGAAAAGCTCCAATCTGCCTGCAAGCATATCGAACATGAAAACGAACTTTGAAAAAACAGAGAAGTTTGAAAAGTTGCCTGCTGGACCTACCTCCGCAAGACCAGGTCCCATGTTATTGATGGTTGTCAGCACAGCAGTAAAGTTTGTTACAAGATCTTTACCATCAAATGCCACCATAAAAACTGATGAAGCAAAAATTATCACGAATGTTACGATATAAACATTTATAGAACGTACTATCTCATGCTCAACCGGTTTGCCGTCAAGGTTTACCTTGCGTATGCTCTTTGGGTGTATATATGAGTGAAGCTCCTTTATCATTGTCTTGAAAAGCACGATCACTCTTGATACCTTTATACCTCCGCCCGTACTGCCTGCGCAAGCTCCTATGAACATTATAAGTACAAGCACCGTCCGGCATATCTGAGGCCACAGATTAAAGTCAGTGCTTGAAAAGCCCGTACTTGTAATGAGCGACGCCACCTGAAATACTGATTTTGTGAGTGCGTCAAAAATGCTAACACAGCGGTCGAGGATATTTGCGAATATTATAGCTGTGGCAATGAGGATTATAGCAAAATAGCACCGTACTTCCTCCATTTTGAATGCCTTTTTAAAGTGCCTGTATATAATATAATAGTATGCGTTAAAATTCACGCCAAACAGTATCATGAAAATGGCAACCACCCACTGCAAATATGGCGAATAGCTTCCTAAGCTGTCGTTCTTGACTCCAAAACCACCCGTGCCTGCCGTTCCAACGGCTGTACAAATGCTGTCAAACACAGGCATTTTGCCAATAATAAGGAAAATAAATTCCAATATGGTCATGCCAAAATAGATTATATAAAGTATCCTTGCGGTATATTTCATCTTTGGAACAAGCTTGCCCACTGATGGTCCAGGGCTTTCCGCCCTCATAAGATTTATATTTGAGCCACCGCTCAGCGGTATGATAGCAAGCAGGAAAACTAAAACTCCCATACCGCCTATCCAGTGCGTGAAACTTCGCCAAAAAAGTGCAGTATGAGAAAGCGCCTCAACATTGGTAAGGATCGAAGCACCAGTTGTTGTAAAGCCGGAAACTGTTTCAAACATAGCATCCGTGAAGCTTGGTATCTCTCCGCTTATCCAAAAAGGCATACACCCAACAAGGCTCATAACTATCCAGCTCAAAGATGTTGCTATACAACCCTCTTTGAGATAAAACACATAGTTTTTAGGCTTTTTCCAAGCCATTACCACGCCAAAAGCAAGGCACACAATGGCTGTTCCAAGATAATAAAGTCCCACGCCTTCCCCGTAAACCAGCGACACTATACAAGGCAGCAGCAAAAAGCAGGCTTCCATTCGCATAACGTTTCCTAAAATATATCGAATGATCGAGCTGTTCATATTTCCTCCGCTATTTCAGAATATCAGTGATATCGTTAAATCCCGTATGAGTAGTGACGACCATTACAGTGTCGCCCCTCTCTATAGTATCCTGACCGCTCGGGATAATGATCTTGCCGTTTCGGTTTATGAACGCCACAAGCAAATGTCTTTTTAAATCAAGAGCCTGAAGCGGTGTACCTGTGACCTCTGACTCCTGATCCACCTTGAACTCGATAGCTTCTACTCTATGATCGAACAAATGATACAGCGTTTCGATATTGCTATCTCCCGATTCGTTCTTCGCACGGACGTAGGCTATTATCGCCTCAGAGGTGATATATCTTGGATATACTACGCTTCCAAGGTCCAGTCTGCTTATAACGTCCTTGAAGTTTATCCTGTTTATCTTTGTGATAGTCTTAGCATTTGACACCTGTCTGGCATGAAGAGTGAGCAAGATATTTTCTTCGTCTATTCCCGTGAGAGCCACAAATGACTCTGCATACTCTATGCCCTCTTCCTTCAGAAGTTCCTCGTCAGTGCCATCACCGTTTATTATTATCGCCTTTGGCAAAAGCACGCTGAGATCCTCACAGCGCTGTCTGTCATTCTCGATTATCTTGACGTTGATCCCCATGCCAATAAGACGTTTTGCAAGATAATAAGCCGCCTTGCCACCGCCTATTATCATTGTGTTCTTCACCTGATTTGTCTTCACACTGATATCCTCAAAGAACGTTCTTGAAAAATTTCTTTGGGTGCAAAATGAGATAACATCATTCTTTTTCATTGTGAAATCGCCAGATGGAATATATATTTCCCCTTCTCTCTCAACAACACATATAAGCAGGCTTGTTGCCGTTTTACGGCTAAGCTCAGCGATCGTAGTGCCCACAAGAGGATTGCCCTCAGGTATCTTATACTTTATAAGCTCAGCCTGACCATTCGCAAAGGTGTTTACCTCAAGAGCTGTTGGCAGACAAAGTATTCTTGACGCTTCTCTTGAAGCCTCAAGCTCAGGATTTATGACCATTGCAAGACCAAGCTTCTCTCTTAGATAGACTATCTCCTTGCTGTAATCAGGTGTTCTTACTCTTGCTATAGCTGAACACTTTGCTACTCTCTTGGCAAGTGTACAACAAAGCAGGTTAAGCTCATCAGACTCTGTGACAGCAATTATAAGGTCGGCGTTCTCTATGCCGGCATCCTGCTGAACGCTAAAGCTTGCGCCGTTTCCTACGATGCCCATAATGTCATAAAGACTACTGAGTTCCTGTATCTTCTTTGCATTCTTGTCAACTATCGTGATATCGTGACCCTCTTTCACAAGCTGTTCAACAAGGGTCGTGCCTACTTTTCCGCAGCCCACAATGATAATATTCAAACCGCCTGCAGGCTTCTTTTGTTTACTCATATTTTTCCTCCCACCGAATGACATACTGCCATTCACAGCAGTTCTCTGCACTTCTTCTCTTCATTAAGCAGAGCCTGATCATCAAAAGCGTATAATTCCATATCATATAATGTATCACTATGCTGTTAATAATATGTTAAAGTATAGTAAAGATATTAATAAAATTTACGACGATTGCCTAACTCATTTTTCCAAATTAGCGATTTTCAAAAAAAGTTATAAAAAAACACAAAAAACTG
>NZ_FR890793.1:25496-43819 GCF_000435935.1 Ruminococcus sp. CAG:57
AAAAAACTGTGCCGCCGATACATACCGACAGCACAGCTCAATTAAGAAAGAATGATTTGGAAGAATTACTCTACATTTTTGAGTGCCTCATCAAGAGGTACTTTCTTTACACGTCTTGTAAGAATAAATGCTATCACCGCATATGAAACGATACCGAGCAACGGCACTTCAACAAATATTTTTGCTGGCACATAATATGGCATCCAGCCTGAATACTGAGCGAAAGCAACTTTGAATATATACTTCAAAGTGACATTTACTATAGGAACAGTCAGCAGCATTGAGGCTATAACGACTATGGTCGTAGTCGTTATATAAAGGCTGTTTATTTCCCTGTTGTTATAACCCAGTATCTTTGTCATAGAAATAGACTGGCTGTTCTTTTCTATTATGACCTTTGAAAGAAGATAAACAATTAGCATGAACATTATAACACCCGCTGTCGCAAACATACTTATCATAGAACCCATAGACAGTATGAGCTGTCGTGATGTTTTTGTCAGGTCGTCTTTCGTTATAGTTGTCGCAATATACAGATCGTCTATATCCTTTATCTTTGTATTGGAGAAATAACCATTGAAATACCCGTCCTCAAGTTCAAAGGTCTTTATGAAGTCGCTGTCTGTCAGATAAACTGCTATAGTTGCAGGATCGTCATAGATACCCTCTACCTTAAAATTGTATTTTTTATCTCCGTAAGACTCTTTCAGCGTCACTTCATCGCCGACCTCTATGTTATACTTCTGAGAATAACCATCAGAGATAAACGCTCCGCCGTCTTTTATATCTGCATGAACGAACTTGCTGTTTTCTTTAACTCCGTAAATTGTTGCCGTTTCCTCTTTGAGCTTGTCATCGACAGTTTTAAGAGAGCCTGAACAATATTTCTCTACACCCTCTGTTTTAGTTTCAGCAGGCATTTTCAGCACATACTGATATTTGCTTATCATATTATCTTCTATTATATCCTGATAATGAAGAAGCATAGGCTTCATGCCAAGGCCAAAGAAGATGATAACATTGGCAAAAAGAATGCCAACAAACACTGTAATATAGTTAGGAATGTTCTGAAAGATGACTCTAAGTCTGAAACGCTTTAATATGCCTATCCTTGTGTTGAGCTTAAAAGCCTTTTTCTTCTGACGCTTTTTTAGATCTCGCCTTAAGAATTTAAGCGGTGAAAGACTTAGTTTATTTACAAGCATTACAAGGTTTATTACGAAAAGTATTATAAGAGGAACTACTGTCGTCTTTATAAACGCATCTGCGTTCCAGATCGTTTTGTATGTTGGCAGACTGTAGCTTCCATAGTACGCTTTGACCGCAAAAGCCTTAAAGCAGGTGTAACCAAGTATGTTGCCTACAATGGCAGATACAAGCACGACTATCATAGGCGTTGCAAGATAATGTCTAACAAGCTCACCCTTTGTGTAGCCTGAGGCTCTGAGCGTACCTATAACGTTTGCTTCTTTTGCAATGGTGTTTCCCGTTGTTATTGCAAAAACAAATGCGATTATGACCATAACAAGATAAAGAAAAACTGTTATCATGGTATTATCGCCCTCGATATCGTCGCCTGTAAAATGTATCGCCTGATTTGAGTATTCCGGGATAAACTGAGTGAGCATTGAGATTCCATTTATATGCTTCATGACCTTCTCAGCCATATCCTGAGCTTCCTCGTCGTCTGCCGGGGTTTTATCATATTTCCATGAGTAGCTGTAATGAAGATCAGCCTCACCATAATCGTCAAAAAGCGTATCGGTAACGATAGCTACACCGAACTTCAAAGCGTCAAACATCATATCAGACGGATTAGAATACAGTGCGCTGTAATCTGAAAGTGCAACAAGACCTGTTATCTTAAGCTTCTTGCCGCCGACCGTCAGGCTGTCGCCGACTTTAAGTTTATTATTGTCAGCATACATTCTGTCAATAGCGATCTCGTCATCAGCAGAAGGAAGCTCACCGTCCATTATACATATCCTGTCGATATCCTTACGATTTTTGAAAAGCCTGATAGTGCTGTCAACTTCTTTTGTTTCTTTGTCAAGATAAAAATTTTCGTATACCTTTATCTTCTCCTCACCGTCCTCTATCTTCTTGATAGCATCATCATCGGCTTTTTGAAGAAGTTCAAAATTTCCGCTTTCGATATTGTATTTCTCAAAGCTTTCGTCATAAGCAACAGACATACTGCCTGCCGCAACAAGAAAGCCTGATACTATGCCTATCATCATTGTGATGAACAAAAATAGAACGATGTATTTTCCTATTTCGCCCTTAAGCTCTCTGGGCAAACGTTTGATAAGAGGGTTTTTCATGCTGCCCCTCCTTACCAATCAAGCTCTGCGGCTGTGAGCTTAGTTTCATTAAGATAATTCTTTCTTATCATACCATCTCTAAGCTTTACAACTCTGTCAGCCATTTGCTTGATAGCGTCATTATGCGTTACCATTATGATAGTGTTGCCATACTTCTTATTTACGTCCTCTATAAGCTGTAATATCTCCTTGGAGGTATTGTAGTCAAGCGCACCTGTGGGCTCGTCGCAGAGCAGGATATCAGGGTTCTTGACGATGGCTCTGCCAATAGCAGTTCTCTGCTGCTGACCTCCCGAAAGCTGATTAGGAAGCTTGTGACGATGCTCGTAAAGCCCAAGGGTTTTAAGCAGGTCGTCAACGTCAAGAGGGTTGTCGCTAAGATATGCGCCTACCTCGATATTCTCCTTGATATTCAGGTTAGGTATAAGGTTGTACATCTGGAAGATATAACCCAAGTGCTTTCTTCTGTAAAGGGTCAATGCCTTTTCGTTCATGTCGGCTGTTTTTTCGCCGTTTATTGAGATATACCCCTCGTCAGCGGCGTCAATTCCTCCTATAATATTCAGAAGTGTTGATTTACCTGAGCCTGACGGTCCGAGAAGCACGCAGAACTCTCCTTTTTCTATTTCGATATCAATGCCCTTAAGCACTTCAACTCTGCTCTCGCCCTCGCCAAAATGCTTTTTTATGTTTTTTATTTCAAGAAACACCTTCATTCCCCTTTCTAACTATTTATTTTAATAATGTATCTTTGCCGTTTTTAAACGTCATATTATACATATTTGTATGCCATAACTTACTTCGCATTGTGGTTAATTGCAACTAACTGATATATCTGATAAATCCCGCCAAAAAAGGCGGGATCTAACGATATAAATATTACTAATTTAGCCGTTTGTCGTGCTTTGCAAAGCAAAGCTTACAAGCTTGTCGAGAGCGTCATCAGATATTTGAGAAACAATAGCCACCGAGTCATTCTCGGCATTTTTTCTCTCAACGCCCACACGGTTTTCAAGAAAATCCTGAAGTATCACACTTGGAGTATAAAGCTCATTGGCTGCCTTTATGCCCTCAGATGTCAGTGTGATCTCACGGTAAGGCTCTTTGATTATATAGCCCTCGTCTATAAGCTTCTGAGTCATCTTGACGGTGCTTGCCTTTGTCACGCCCAGAACAGAAGCTACCTCTGTGGACTTGACAGGTCTGCCGTTCTGACCCAGTCTGTATATGGCAAATAAATACCTTTTCTGTGATTTAGTCAGCATTCAGATGACCTCCCCGAAGTTTATTACTGTTTTATCATGATCTGTGACAGCGAGAAGAATTTGGACAACAGCCGCAGCTGCCACCGCAAGAGCTTTTGCCCTGCTTCTTATCCTTTACGAGCTTGTAAATTATAGCTGCCACGATAGCAGCAAGAATCACTGCAACCAGAATCGTACCGCCTACTGTGTCCATAATTATCCTCCCAACTGTTTATGCAAGATCAGTGATGATATTTGCTTTTTATTATGCGTTTGCGCCTACCTTAACGTCCTTTTCAAGCTTTGTGCTTTCCTTATAAGGTCTAACGAGCATATAGATGATAAGAGCGATAAGAGCTATTGCAAAGATAAGACCGATAACATTCACATTACCAGTGAAGAGGTTGCCAAGCTGATTTACGATAAGTGCGATAACATAAGCAAAACCACACTCGTAGCCAATAGCGAACCAGAACCACTTTCTGCTGTTCATCTCACGCTTGATAGCTCCCATTGCTGCGAAACAAGGTGCGCAGAGGAGGTTGAAGATAAGGAATGACATACCTGTGATGCCAGTGAATGCAGCACCGATAGCAGAGTAAACTGAACCATCTCCGCCGCCGTAAAGGATACCCATTGTACCAACGATGTTCTCCTTAGCAACAAGACCTGTAACAGCAGCAACAGTTGCCTGCCAGTTGCCCCAGCCAAGAGGTGCGAAGATCCAGCAGATAGCCTTACCAATGTGAGCCAGGATACTGTATTCCATCTGATCTTCTGTGAGCATACCGAATGAACCGTCTACCCAACCGAAGTATGAAGTGAACCATACGAAGATAGTTGAAAGTGTGATGATAGTACCAGCCTTCTTGATGAATGACCAGCCACGCTCCCACATTGATCTGAGTACGTTGCCTACCGTAGGGATATGGTAAGCAGGAAGCTCCATAACGAATGGTGCAGGGTCTCCTGCGAACATCTTTGTCTTTTTCAGCATGATACCTGAAATAATGATAGCTGCAATACCGATGAAGTATGCGCCTGTTGCTACCCAAGCAGAGCCACCGAAGATAGCACCTGCGATCATTGCGATAAATGGTGTCTTAGCACCGCAAGGAATAAATGTTGTTGTCATGACAGTCATACGTCTGTCACGCTCGTTCTCGATAGTTCTTGAAGCCATGATACCAGGGATACCGCAACCTGTACCAATAAGGATCGGAATAAATGACTTTCCTGAAAGACCGAACTTTCTGAAGATCCTGTCCATTACGAATGCGATACGAGCCATGTAACCGCAAGCCTCAAGGATAGCAAGGAGAATGAAGAGTACGAGCATCTGTGGTACAAATCCAAGAACCGCACCAACACCGGCAACGATACCGTCAAGGATAAGACCCTTGAGCCAATCTGCGCAGTTTACTGCGTCAAGACCGCTTTCGATAAGTACAGGGATACCTGGTACCCATACGCCGTAATCCGCTGGGTCTGGATCAGCGAAGCTGTATTTCTCAGCGGCTGCAACTGCAGCTTTCAGATCAGCATACTTAGCTGTTTTTGTTGTTTCTTCAAGTGTTTCCTCGTCCTCTACTGTATAATCAGCAGTTGCGGACTTATCTACTGTAGCAAGCAGGTTGTCTGCTGTTGCCTTAGCAGCGTCAACGTCAAAGTCATCAGCTTCGTTGTCGATAGCCTCGCCGCCCTGCTGCTCGATAAATGCGTTGATTATGTCAAGCGAGCTGCCATATTCGTCAGCAGCGTCCTCAGCGTCAGAAGAACCGATACCGAACAGGTGCCAGCCGTCGCCGAAGAGTCCGTCGTTTGCCCAGTCAGTTGCGGCTGAACCTACTGTTACCATTGAGATATAGTAAACAAGGAACATGACCACTGCAAAGATAGGAAGACCGAGCCAACGGTTCGTTACGATCTTATCGATCTTATCTGATGTTGTAAGACCACCCTGATTTTTCTTTTTATAGCAATCCTTGATTATTGAAGCTATGTAAATGTATCTCTCGTTTGTGATGATACTCTCTGAGTCGTCGTCCATTTCTTTTTCAGCAGCGCAGATATCCTTTTCGATATGGGTCTTTACCTGCTCAGACATACCGAGCTGTTCGATGACCTTCTCATCTCTCTCGAATATCTTTATAGCGTACCATCTCTGCTGTTCTTCAGCAACATCATTGAGGAATGCTTCCTCAATATGAGCGATAGCGTGTTCAACAACACCGTTGAATGAATGCTGAGGTACCATTGGAACTTTTGACTCAGCAGCCTTTACTGCAAGCTCAGCAGCTTCCTTGATACCGGTGCCTTTAAGTGCGGATATCTCGCAAACCTGACAGCCAAGCTCCTTAGCAAGCTGATCTGTATTTATCTTATCGCCATTCTTTTTAACAACGTCCATCATGTTGATAGCAACAACAACAGGGATACCAAGCTCAACAAGCTGTGTTGTAAGATAAAGGTTTCTTTCGAGGTTTGTACCGTCGATGATATTGAGGATAGCGTCAGGACGCTCGCTTATAAGATAGTTTCTTGCAACTACTTCCTCAAGTGTGTAAGGTGAAAGTGAGTAGATACCAGGAAGGTCCATGATAACTACGTCCTTATGACCCTTGAGCTTACCCTCTTTCTTTTCAACTGTTACGCCCGGCCAGTTACCTACGAACTGGTTTGAACCTGTAAGAGCGTTGAAAAGAGTTGTTTTACCGCAGTTAGGGTTACCTGCGAGAGCAATTTTGATCTCCATACAATTTGATCCTTTCAGAATTTCGGCACTCTGATATATCCTCATCTTCTAAGTACACATCAGCTCTGCCGATGAAATTTTTTGCTGTTTGCCTGAACTATGTATCAGACCGTTTCGATCATCTCAGCGTCAGCCTTTCTGAGCGAAAGCTCATAGCCTCTGACCGTTACTTCAATAGGGTCACCCAAAGGCGCAACCTTTCTTACATGGACTTCAACACCCTTTGTGATGCCCATATCCATGATTCTTCTCTTTACAGCACCAGTGCCGTTGAGCTTCTTCACGGTAACTGTTGAACCGATCTTAGCTTCTTTCAATGTTGCCATAACCTGATCCTCCTAACTATACAAAATATCTTCAAACATATTTATCATGGCTTGACCGCCAAATGTTTCCTATACCATTATCTTCGCAGCCATTTCCTTTGAAACAGCTACTCTTGATTCTTTGACCTTAACGATAACGTTTCCTCCGATAGTGCTTACTACCGTTACCGTTCCACCTGCGACAAAACCCAGATTTTCAAGAAACTTTCTTGTTTCAGGTTTTCCGCCTACTTTCTTTATCATGTTTTCTTCCCCTACGTTTGCAAATGTCAGCGGCATCATTCAGACCCTCCTGTTCTTTTGTCAGTATCAAAAGTTAGATTTGTCTAACTTTTAGGCTTATTAAAAAGGTTAGCATTTTCTAACCCGTAATATAGTTTAGCATGGCTAACCGAATTTGTCAAGACTAAATGTGCCGTTTTTTCAATTTTGTAAGCTTGCACAAAATCATGAGTTAGTTAGGTATAACTTTAGTTAGTTTTCAATAACTTAATCACTGCACAAACGCAGACAGAAAAGCAAAACTGCCATTTTCCGCCTGCGTTTGCAGTTTACATTATTACATTAGAGATATATGCTTACTTAGCAAGAGCCTCGCCCAAAGCCTTGCAGCTTGCGAGAGCATCGTCGTCAGGAGTTTCGTTTACAATAAGTCCCTCGCCATTTACAAGTGTTGCACCGTCGCCCGTAACTCTATCCTGCCACTGACGCATCCACTCGCCGTCACCCCAGCCGTACGAGCCGAAGAGTGCTATCTTCTTGCCTGAGAGCTTGCCCTCGATACCTGCGAAAAATGGCTCGAACTCGCTGTCCTCAAGCTCCTCTGCACCCATTGCAGGGCATCCAAGAGCTATTGCGTCATAATCCTCAACATTGCCGCTAAACTCAGAAACTGCGAAGCACTCTGCGCCTGCACCCTCTGCAACTGCCTTTGCCATAACCTCTGTGTTGCCTGTACCGCTCCAATAAATTACTGCTGTTTTCATTATGATTACCTCCTAAGAAATTTTCAGGGCTTGGTAAATGCTTTCGCCCTGAGCAAGTTTATTACACAGATAATTTCTGCACTTGTCATAATTGCTGAAAATACGTCTTGCTCTGTTTTCGTCAGAGTAGACTTTCCAATATCCGCAAAGAAGATAGTTTCTTCCCTTGTTCTGAATGAACCCTGTCACATCATCTACAGGATAGCCTAGAAACAGACCTATCTCATGAGGAAAATCCTCACTTGCGGATATTCTTCCAGACAGCCTTTCAATCTGCTGTTCAAGGGTCATACGGCTGTCATAGCCAAAGCTTTCAAGAAGCTTTCTTACTCTGTTGTCTGCAAGTCTGTCAGATAAAAGCTTTTCGTTATAGAGAAAAAGCAGCTTTCTGCTTTTGCACTCGCAAAGCACTGTTAGCTTCATGCCCTTTGTATATGCCCTGCTGTTAAAAAGCTCGACATTCTCTTCAAGCCCGTCCTTGTTCTTTTCCATTGACATAAGACAGGCAGGCTTTATTCCAAGCATTGCAGGGGCAAGATGATAAGCCATGCTTCTTTCAAAATTTCTCAGCTCAGACTGTGACATAGTCCCTCCTTTGGTTAGAAATTCCTAACCTATACATATAGATCTATGCGTTTACAACGCCTTTAGTACAATATTTTTCAAGCACGTTCTTCAAAGCCGAACAGCTTGATGAATGGCATATAGCCACGGGAAAATCAAGTTTGCTTGCTCTTTGGTTAAGACCATTGAGCATTTTATGTGACACTGTATCAGTAAACACCACTGCCAGATCAGGACTGCCTATCTTCTTATCAAAACCTGTAGGATATTTGATGAACACCTTAGCCTTGCAATCATATGATTTGCAGATATCCTTATAGCGTGTTGCCATACGGTCATTTCCGCCTACTATTATAACGCTCATACTTTTCTTAACTCCTCCTTTTCATTAATTTAGGTTAGTATTTACTAACCACATTCATATTAGCATAAACTAACCCCGTTTGTCAAGGGAAACTTATGTCAGAAGTATAAACTTTTCATATGATAAAATATTCACGGCAAAAGCGAAGATACTATATATAATATGCGTTACATATCGCAGATTATGTTTGGTATTGTTTTGCAAAAAAATACGGCGAAGTGTCAAAAGACACAACGCCGTATAAAAACAAATATTATTTGCCTAAAAGCTCTGCGAATTGTTTCATGAATGCCTCGCAGACAGTGACAAAGCCGCTGCCATTATAAGTGATATTACCTTTTTCATCTATGTTTTTTCTTTATTAAAGACTATTAGTCCATAGCAGCCTTTATTGCAGCCATAAGCTCATCATATGTTTCATAAGCAGGAAGCTCAGGATATTCAGCCTTTATGCTGTCTGTGCTTCTGAAAAGGAAGCCTGCCTTGCTCGCCTGAATCATGCCAAGGTCATTGTGGCTGTCACCGCTTGCGATAGTTTCAAAGCCGATAGACTGAAGAGCCTTTACAGTTGTGAGCTTTGACTTTTCACATCTCATCTTGAAGCCTGTTATCTCGCCGTTGTCAGCAACTTCAAGAGTGTTGCAGAAGATAGTAGGATAACCAAGCTTCTTCATAAGAGGACCTGCAAACTGTGAGAAAGTATCGCTGATGATTATTACCTGTGTGAAGCTTCTCAGCTCGTCAAGGAACTCCTTTGCGCCTGGCATTGGGTCGATAGTTGCGATAGTATCCTGAATTTCCTTAAGACCAAGACCATGCTCCTTAAGAATGTTGATACGGTATTTCATAAGCTTGTCATAGTCAGGCTCATCTCTTGTTGTTCTTTTAAGCTCAGGGATACCTGTAGCCTCAGCAAAAGCTATCCATATCTCAGGAACGAGAACTCCCTCAAGGTCAAGACAAGTGATATACATACTCATAATTATTTCCTCCTTAGAAATATACAAAAAAATTCGTAATTTGATTATACCATACTTTTTATAATAATACAAGAGTTTTGCTTTAAATCATTAAGGCAAAAATAATACAAAAAATCGTTGCCCATTGTAAAATTTCGCTGTTACCCCTTTCTGATACTTGACAATTTGTGTTATATATGTTATAACTAATACACATACTAATTTATAAATCATTATTAATAAATAATGAAAAGAGGTGATACATATTTCTACAAGAAAAGACGGTATCGAAACGAAAAAAAAGATACTCACTGTATGCGTCCAACTTTTTCTGGAACAGGGGTATAAACAGACAACTATTTCGCAGATAGTGAAAAAAGCTGGCGTTGCAAGAGGAAGCTTTCAGAACTTATTCTCCACAAAAGACGCTATTCTAATGGAACTTGTGGGCACGATGTTCAGCGGACAATTTGGAGTGGCAAAGAACATTGTTGGTGATAATATGTCGCCGATATACACATATGCGGTGGAAACTGCCATACAGATAACCCTCACTGAGCTGAATGAAAATCTCCGAGAGATCTACATTGAAGCTTATACTATGCCTGAAACGGCTGAGTATATCTATGTCCACACTACGGCGGAACTGAAACAGATATTCGGCTCGAATTTTCCGGGCTATACCGAAAGCGATTTCTATGAAATGGAAATCGGAACATCAGGAATAATGCGCAACTATATGGCAAGAAAATGCGATATCCATTTTCCTCTTGACCACAAGCTTAGACGTTTTCTGACGGCGGCAATGCGGGTTTATAAAGTACCGGAGGAAGAACAGGCAAAAGTGATTGCATTCATCGGGTCGCTTGATATTAGAGCTATCGCCACTGAGGTCATGTATAAGCTGTTTGCAATGTTGGAAATGACATTCGATTTTAAACTTCCAAAAGATGATGAAGAGGGGGAAACAATATGAAAAAACGGTTATTGAGCATCATACTTACTCTATGTATGGTAATGTCCATTACACCATTGAACGCATTTGCGGTCACAGAATATGGCATATGGATAGGCGACGAACAGGTAACGTCTGATAAAACATGGAGCAAACAGGGCTGGAAATACGATATACAAAGCAAGACTCTGACGCTTCTTGGCTACAACATGGCGACTATAGGCAAACGTATAAACGGCAACAGCGAAAGGCCCAGCCGATTTGGTCTTATATACGTTGAAGGCGAACAAGATCTGAACATAAAGCTTGTCGGCAGCATTGATCTTGGTGACAGCCCATTTTCAAGCCAAGCCGCAACCAAATACAATGAGAGCTACAGCGGAATTTATGCTCCTGACAGTAATATCACTATCATTGGCAGCGGAACGTTTTCAGCAGTAACACATGACGCAGCAATATACTGCTCAAATCTTACTATCGGCGACGGAACTGAACAAAATGCTACTAATGTATCGTGCGAAAGCTTCGGCGCTTGCATTATCGTAAAGTATAATATGATAGTTAATGACTACAGTACTGTTTGGGCTTGCGCAAACGGACCAACTGTGGGCATGAACGGCATTTATGTCGAGGGGTCGCTTTATGTAAACGGCACTAATACCACCGTAGAGGGTCGTGCTACATACAGACCTGTTAAGGGAGAGTGCACCAATTACACACACTACAGACCAAAAAATCTCACTTCAGGCGGATATTTCAACAATGCAGGTTCAACTATTGCAGGAATAATGGTATATGGAATTTTGACAGTTGACGGCAGTAAGGTCGAAGGTAACGTCTTTAAAGAGATATACAAACCACAAGAGTATGATTCAGAATACACCTCAGGCCTTGAAGCAGGCGGTATCGTAATAAAGAACAACGCCACAGTAGAAGGCAGAAACATTAATCCGTCCACGCCGGGATTCATGGAATATGGCGTACAAGTTCACCATTACGCCATAAAATTTTTAGGAAAAGGACGTGTCCGTGCCGGAACAGAGTATGTGGATTATGAAAGCGTCAATCGTGGTTTCCGTAAATCAGGCGGCAACGAAATAACAGTTTCGGGACGGCTGAAACTCTATGAAAGCGATACTTGTCCCGCTGACTTCAAGAAGTTTGCGCAGTATGGCTTCGGAGGGTATACAGAATATTATACAGAAAACATGGATGACATCTATATAAAAGATGATAATGGCCGTGGTAAAATGTCATATTTCAAGGATATGCATGATTATGAAACATTTTATTTAGCAAGCGGAATAGATCTAAAAGATATATATGAAATCGATCTGGACACCAACGTTCCATTTGATGTAAACATACTTTCAGGCGATATCAAAATGAACATAGATATCAAAAGCGGTTTTGAGCTTCCGAAGATCATTGTCTATGACGGCGCAACTTTAAAATTAAAGACCTCCCCTGATAAAACATATAATTTCACTTATCCTATCGAGCTGAAAGGCGGCACGATAGAATTTACAAACAGTGCGATCGTGCGAGGACTTAACATTGTAGGAGAGGGCAAGGTCATCATTGATAGCGGAAACTACTCTGGAACGCTTGGTGACAACGTAATCTTGCAGATATCAGGCGGAAGCGCTGACTTCAATGACAACGGCAAGGCTGTGGACGCAAAAGGAAACTCGGTACACAAGTACACCTATGTTGCAAGGGGTGCAGATGGCAATGAGTTTATAGGCAGTGCTAACACACGTCAGCCGCCATATGACGATTTTTATGGCTATAACCGCTCAGAAATATTCCATGACGGAAACAAGCTTCATCTCTGGCTCAAGTCACAGGATTCCATTTATGGCGTGAATGCTTTTAAAATAAAAGCTGACGGCACTCTTGAAGATGAGAACACCTATTTTAATCTGCGTTATGGAACGAATATCTTAGAGCATAGGATACCTTTTGATCCTATAACATTAAAATACTTTGTTGTGAAAAAGAACGACGTCGTTACGCTGAAAACAATGGAAAACGAGCCGTCCTCACTGCAAGACAGTGATATCCGAGTAGAATGGTACAGTGTTGAAAACGACAAGCGCACAAAAATAAATGCCCATGGCACAAGCATGTATGTGGGGCGTATGGGCAACAGTGACAATGGTACGCATTATCAGGCAGATGTATATTATTTAGGCTGGGATTCCAAGCTCAATCATTCATATACCTATGACGCATATATCTTCATTGACGAACCGGTATTTACTGCTCCTGACAAATTCCACTTGGATAAAAAGGCAAAATTCGAGGTCACAAACAATACGCCAAATGGCGCAGTAAGGCTCAAATATCTATGGGAAGTGAGCAAGGACGGCGGAAAGACTTTCACCGCCATTGACGGAGAAACTTCTTCTGTTTACGAGCCTACTATAGAAAGCCAAATGAACGGCTGGCAGATAAGATGCAAAACATGGGTATCAACAGGCGACGGACAAAAAACTGAGCCGACCGTTTTCGGCCCTGTTACGATAAACTTCTCCGAAAAAGCACCGGTCATAGTAAAACACCCGCAAAGCGGTGCAACAAACGCTCCTAGCCAGCCTAAACCTGTTAAGCCCGGAGAAATAACTATCGTAATTGAACGTTACTATTTCTTCAATGTAGAAGCAACAGGCAGTGAACCGCTCCAATATCAGTGGCAGGAAAGCAGCGATAATGGAGAAACTTTCGTTGATATCCCACATACCAACGACAATTCACATTCATTAAAAGTGCGAAAAGAAAACAACGGAAAGCTTGTGCGCTGTGTTGTATCAAATGAATACGGCTCTGTAGTTTCAAATGCGGCAAAGCTTACAATATATTATTCTCCTGAGTTTACAGCCTCACTCGGCAATAAGACCATAAACAGCGGAGAAAAGGCTACGTTCACACTTCCTATCGTTCAGGGAAATCCTTACGGAGCTGAGGTGATGTGGCAGGTGAGCAAGGACGATGGAAAGACTTTTGCAGACGTTACCGAAGCTGACGGAACGTTCTCTCTTGATTCAAAAGTCGTGGACGGCAAGGAAAAATGGTCGACTACATTCACCACCTGTGCAATGAACATAAGCTTTAACGGATATATGTACAGATGTACGGTCAAGAACGCTGAAAATGCGGACTATGTGGGTACTTGGGTATCGGAAAAAGCAACGCTTACAGTAATAAGAAACTGCGCAGTAGACGGACATATATTTGACGAGGGAACGATAATCTCCGAGCCGACTTGCATCGATAAGGGTGTGAAGAGGTTTAATTGTTCCAAATGTTCACAGTACAAAGATGAGCCTATAAACCCATTGGGACATGATTGGAAAGAAGCGACCTGCACAGCTCCAAAGACCTGCAAACGCTGTCAGGCTACTGAGGGCGAGCCTATCGAACACAGCTTCGGCGATTATATATCCGATGAAAACGGACATTGGAAGCAGTGCAGTGAGTGCGGAACTGACAGCCAAAAGGAATTTCACGCCTACAAGTGGAATACGGAAGACGGCGAATATTGGCAGGAATGTACAATTTGCGGATATGAAACGAAAAAATCAACTATTTTGAAGATATCCATAAACGGAACTGACGAGACCTGTCCTTTAGGTGATTATGAATTTACATTTGCTCTGCCTGAGGGCTGTACTGACGTGACAGCAGGCTTCAGATTTGCAGGCGACGGTACGGAATTGGCGTTTACCGAAAAAGACGATCTTTACACCGCAAAGGTAAGTGCGTCAGATCTTGAGAGCGGAACAATGACGATTTACGCTTCGGCAAAACTCAAAGACGGTTTTGTCATCACAGGTGAAAAAGAAGTAACCGTGCTGGAAAGCCATGTGGGCGGCACTGCAACTTGTACTGAAAAAGCAAAGTGCAAATTCTGTAATAAAGAATACGGCGACCTTGACCCGACAAATCACACAGGCAAACCTGTTTGGAAATTTGACAGCAAAGAACACGAGAAAAAATATGATTGCTGTGGCGAGGTGACTATCGAGAGAGAACCCCACGAATGGAACGCAGGCGAATGTACAGAGTGCGGATACAAGTGTACACATTCCGGCGGCAAAGCGACCTGCACAAATAAAGCCACCTGCGATATCTGCGGCAGTGAATACGGCGATATCGACCCGAACAATCATGGAAAGCTCACACATATAGATAAAGTTGACGCAACACGTGACAAAGAGGGAAATATCGAGTATTGGTACTGCGAAGAATGCGGCAAGTATTTCGATGACAAGGACGGCACAAAGGAGATACAAAAGGCAGACACTATTACAGATAAGCTGAAAGACACTCCAAGTGATGACAAAAAAGATAACTCAAAGCCAGATAAGACGAAAGGCGATACTAATGAGAGCAAGACAGACAGCTCTACAGCAGAAAAGCCGAAAAACGATTCAAGCGAAACCAAGGCAGACAGCTCCACGGCTGATAAGCCTAAGAGCGAGCAGAAAAATCCACAGACCGGAAGCGGCAGTGGTATGAGCCTTTGGCTTGCAATGCTGTTGATAAGCGGCGGTGCGGCAATGGGAATAAAGAAAAAGCACAAGAAATAACTGATCTCTTAACTGCACACAGCGGTTGTCTCAAACGGCAGCCGCTGTTTTTTGATCAACATGACAAAAAATTTGTTACCCAAAGTTAAATTACCCCTTGACCTGTGGCGAAAATAGTAGTAAAATAGAAATGTAAATACTATAATTGAAAGGAATGTTCATCATGCCAAAGTTTATCGTTGAAACATCTGCACGTCATGTTCACGTTACTCAGGAAACTCTTGAAACGCTGTTCGGAAAGGGTGCAACACTTACAAAGAAGAAAGATCTTTCACAGCCTGGTCAGTTTGCTTGTGAGGAGAGAGTTACAGTTGTAGGTCCTAAGAGAGAGCTTGCAAACGTTTCTATCCTCGGTCCTGTAAGAAAAGCAGACCAGATCGAGCTTTCAGCTACAGACGCACGTTCTATCGGTGTTGCCGCTCCTATCAGAGAGTCAGGCGACACAGCAGGCTCAGGCGCTTGCAAGCTTGTTGGCCCATGTGGCGAAGTTGAGTGTTCTGAGGGCGTTATCGTTGCTAAAAGACATATCCATATGACACCTGCTGACGCTGAAACATTCGGCGTAAAGGATAAGGATATCGTTGCAGTAAAGATAGAGTCTGCAGAAAGAACAGCTATCCTCTGCGACACTGTTATCAGAGTAAGCGACAAGTTCGCTCTTGCTATGCACATTGATACAGACGAGTCAAACGCTGTAGGTGCAGGCAGAGAGCAGTACGGCGAGATAGTTAAGCTCTAATATCGCAGTACATACAACTGTTGATTTGTAGGGGCGAACAGTGTTCGCCCACCTTTTAAAAACTTTCAACCAAAAGACCGCTCATCATAGGGCGGTCTTTTTTCATATAAAAAATCATCGCCGCAGGCGATACCATAATTTCTCACTCCTCACTCCTAATTCCTCACTGACAACAACGTTTCGATTGACACAAAACTCCACCTGTGATATAATTTTCTTGTAAAACACATAACGCAAATATGGAGATTATAAAATGAATAATGATACAATAAAACTTATACGGAAAACCTCAAACGTAAATTCACTTATGGTGATAATTTTCTATATGCTTGATATCGCACTTATAAGACTTGGCGACTTAGTGGTGTACCATATCGCAGGAAAGTCCGCCTACTATGAGGATATCGCTCAGCTTGTGAGCTACTGCATACAGTATCTAGTAGTTGTGCCAATTGTTCTTGTTGTATTCAGACTTGTGAGTGGCAAAAAAGAGGGGCTTAAAATAACAGCCTGTTTCAGAAAACCTTCAATGCCTGCAAAATGGGTCGCAAAATGGATCGTCATATCATTCGGGCTTATCTATGCCGCAAATTATATCAACACATTTATTTTCTCATATGTGCAGAAAGCTTCGGGAACGAGCCTTAAAGGCGTTGACTTCACTTCAAGCGGCACTGCCCTGGGCGGCGTAACGAGCGTGCTGGCAATGTCAGTGCTTGCACCGTTTTTTGAGGAACTTATGTTTAGAGGTACGCTTTTCAGAAATGCCGAAAAATGCGGTCAGCTCACAGGCATTATAATGGTAGGTCTGACCTTCGGACTGTGGCACGGAAGCTATCAGCAGATACTCTATGCGGCTGTTATGGGAATGTGTGCCTGCTTTATGGTTGCAAAAACAGGTTCTATCTTCCCGTCTTTGATACTTCACTTCACCATGAACACTATCGGAGCAATTCAGAGCGTCGCACTTGGTTCCATAGACTTTGACAAGTTTGCCGCAGAACTCGAAAAGGGCAGGATAACAGGCACAGCACCAATGATAATAATAGCTGTCGCACTGCTTTCATTCGGACTTATGATAGTGGGCCTTGTGCTTTTTGTAAAAGAGCTTAGATATCATCGTGACAGCTTCAGGCTCATAAACTTCTGTCCTGACGTTTCACAAGGCAAAAAGATAGTCATCTATCTCACCGCACCTGTTACCATACTCGCCTTTGCCGGGCTTATCTTCATCACAGTCCGCACAGCTTTAGGTCTTGGGCTATTCTAAAATACGCATAAAAATAACGCAGACTTTTTACAGCCTGCGTTTTTTTTTATCAGGAGTTATTTATTATGATTTAAGGCTTGCGATCTTCTGGTTAAGTTCCTTGATCTCGGAATCTACAGTTGCAGAATACTTCTCACGAACCTGCGTCCATGTGGACTGTACACCCTCTTCATCAACGTTTGAAGCATCACTGTAGAGTGCGTCAACAAGGCACTGGTTTCCGTCAAACTGCTTTCTGTCGCCGAGAGCGGAAGATATACCGTAAGCATAGTCAAAGAGCATAAGGTAATCGTCAGAAACAACGTCCATTTTCACATCATACATCTCGTCTGTCCAATTAGGGTTATTCTCCATGAACTTGTCCTTGTTTGTCTGCTCATACTTAGGATCTGTCTTTGAAGCTCTTACGCACTCAAACCAGCACTTAACAGCTTCGCTTCTTGTTGAACCTTTTACCCACATGAAAGCTGTCATATCAGAAGTTGTTATCTTCTGCTGATTATCGTCATACTGAGGGATAGGAACAACGCCCCAGTTCTCGCCCTCCTTTGGAGTTTGGTTGCCTGTGTAAGCCCACTCGCCCATTGCATAGAACAAGCAGTTCTGATTGAAGCAATCTCTTGCAGAGCCTACCCAGCCGTTGAGGATAAGTCCGTCCTTCATCATATTATAAAGGAAATTCTGAGCCTTTTCGATATCAGGGTCGTTAAGATTGCTTGAAAACTCATTTGTTGCAGGATCATAGTTTACAAGACGCTTGCCCGTCTGCTGAACAACGTGCGCTCTAAAGAAGCCGTTTACGCCGTAACGCTCAGTATCAGCCGGTGCGTTGCCAACATATGAGGACATGATATCCTCCCAATTCTTCCAAGTCCACTCATTGTTTACATAAAGCTCATATGGATCGTCAAGGCCCTCTGCGTCAATGATATCCTTATCATAGCAGAGCATAGCAGAAGCAGAATAGCCAAGAGGCGCAACATAATGCTTTCCATTGAGCATGAACTGATCTGCTGTATCCTTTGTTGCAGACCACAAAGGCTGGCTGAAATCAACTATGCTGTCGATAGGCTGATACATATCCTTTACTACCTGTGAAGGGAATGCAAGCCACTCATACTTGAATATATCAGGAATATCCTTGTTAGCTGTGATAGCAGCAGCAAGATTATCAAACCTGTCCTCATTTGAAGTCTGCTGGAATCTTATCTTTCCGCCCTTGCTCTCAAAAAGCTGAAGCTC